>JAISJS010000301.1 GCA_031261385.1 Treponema sp. | reverse complement strand
TGCCGTCAATTTTATTACCCGCCATCCCTACGCCCCCTCCCGCGTCACAGGATGAATATATATCGCACTGACCGAGGCCATGTTACGGGAAACCACATCCCAATCGGAACCCGCTTCCGGCCGGGTGGTAACTTCACCGGGTTTTACAAAGCAGTAGCGCCGCCCGTCATGGGCCTCGTACAGGGAAAGGGTGTCCTGGTAATCCCGTAAGGCGGGAAAAGCGGACGCAAGGCCGAGGGGCCCATCGGGGGTATTGGGAATATTGACGTTCACAAAGGTACCGGGCCGCCAGAGGGCTTTCAACTCCTCAAGGCGCTTTACCGAGAAGGAAACCGCCATATCCCAATAATACTCCTGATTTTCGATAAGCGAAAGGGCTACCGAAGGAATTCCGATAAGGCTCCCCTGCCGCGCCGCCGCGGCTGTCCCCGAATAGACAATATCCGTGCCGATATTTGCCCCCTGGTTGATCCCCGAAAGGACCAGATCGGGAACACCTCCCATTTCGGGCAGCCCCCCCAAAAGGGCCAGTACCACGCAGTCCACGGGATTTCCCGGGCAGGACCAGGTATCTTCCCCATTATTGGTAAGCCTGACTGGACCGTTTAAAAAGGAAATGCAATGGGAAACCCCCGAACGGTTATCCTCCGGGGCAAGGACAAAGACCCGATGCCCCGCCTTCCGCAGGGCATGGGCCAGGGGAAGAAGGCCCGGAGAATTGATCCCGTCATCGTTGGTCATCAGTATTGTCATGGGAATACGCTCCCCTTAGCCTGAAACAATGCGCGCCCCCGTAGCAGGCCGCATTTCGTAGGTAACAGGGTGAAAGCCGAAGATACGTTCATAATCCTCCAGCCGTTTTTTGTACTCCGCCACAGCGTCATCCCGGATAATCGAATAGGTACAGCCGCCAAAACCCTGCCCGGTCATCCGGGAACCGAGAACCCCGTCAATTTCCTGGGCCCGTTTCACCAGCCAGTCGATCTCCGGGCAGGAAACTTCATACAGATCCCGCAGGCTTTCATGGGAATGGAGGATGATCTTTGAAAGACCCGGTAAATCCGGGCGCTTCAGTGCGTCGACAGCGTCATATACCCGGCGTATCTCCTGGACAATGTGCAGACAGCGCCGCCTAATCTCCTCGGGGAGGTTCCCCATGGACTCCAGCAGGTCCGTGGTTGCAAAATCCCGGAAAGTGGCCCCCTCCTGACGGGAAGAAAGCAGTTCGAGCCCCTTTTTAATATCCTGCCGCCTGATTTTTAGTTCATCCTCAACCCCCATCCGGGGCACCCGTGAATCCATAATCAGGATCTTGTGACGGGCCAGCGGGGATTTGATCTTTTTTACCTCAAGCGCGGCCTCATCCACCATCAAAAACTGGCCCTGTTTGGCATAAAAACCGACAAGGTAGTCCACCGGATCGGTGTTTTTGCCGAAAAATACCGTCTGGGAGGCAGCGAGCCGGGTAATCAGCTCCCTGTCGGGAACGGAAGCCTGAAAAAAGGATTTAAGGGCCACCGCAGCGGCAACTTCTATTGCAGAAGATGAGGCAAGCCCCACCTGCTGGGGAATATCTCCGGCTATGGTAAAATTTAAGCCCTTGACCGGATACCCCAGTTCGGCAAAAACATGAATGGCAACTTTAATATAGTTTGCCCAGCGATCTTCACGCTTATATTTCAGATTAACCAGCGTCGTACGTTTCCGTTCCCCAAGGTCCGCCGCATAAAAACGGAGAGAATTATCCTTCCGGAGGCTCACCGCCACCCTGATAAACCGGTCAATGGCCGATGAAAGGTATAATCCGGCCTTTGGCTCACCATGCTCACCCAGGTAATGGACCCTGCCGGGAGCTTCGGCAATAACAACGGGATCAGATCGGTCGTCGAGATCGTACTCCTTACGGTGGATGGGACCGATATCCAGCATCTTTTTTAAACCTCACAAGAATTGATACTGCATCATACCGGAAACAACATAATTATTCAATAAAAAAGGGAAATTTATTTTTTGCCAAAAATGGCGTCTGATGCTGCTTTTTTCGGGCTATATCACAAAAATCCAAATTTCTCTATAATTTGGTCCATGAGTTTACGAAAAAGTTCCGCCCTGGTCGCTTTTGGTATCGCGCTCCTTTTTTCCCTCCTCTATTTGACCGATTTTATGAACGGCACAGAGGAACGGATATAAGATTTTTTACGGCGTTTCAGGCCCGCCCGGGAACGGTTTGACGGGGTGGTTTTTGTTGATGTTGATGATGTTGCTATCGCCCATGTGGGGGTTTTCCCGTGGCCGCGGTCGGTGGTGGCTGACGGGCTCCTCAGGCTCAAGGAATACGGGGTACAGTCCGCTGTTTTTGATATTGAATATATCGATAAGAGCCCTCCGGGCCTTGATGCGGTATATCTTGACCGCAGCCTTCCCGGCGATTTCAAGCGGAGTTTTGACGGTATCAGTACCGATGTAAAAAACCTTATTGATGCAGTCTCTCAGGGGCGGATATCCCCCAGGGAGACGGCGGAAATAGGGCCGGAACTTGCAGAACTTATCGACAGCGAACGGGAGGCCCTGCTCAATAAAACTGCCGGCATTGCACGGGATAACGATGAATACCTGGCCCAGGCCGCCGCCCTCCTTGGCAGCGCCTGGCTTACGGTGAACCTTCAGCAGGATGTCCCCCTTGAGGGGGAGCAGGCGTCCCGGCGGCCCCTTGCCGAGGAAAAGTTTTCCTATCCCGTGGACGCCGCCCCCGGTGTATTCCGGGGAAATGATATTGACGTGCTCCCCACAATCCTCCCCCTTATGGAAGCCGCAAAGGGAGCAGGTTTTACCAACGTTACGATTGATGACGACGGGGTGCGCCGCCGTATCTACCTGGCCCGTGAAGTAAACGATCACTGGTATCTTCAGCTTGCCTTTGCTCCCCTCATGGATTATCTGGGGAACCCTGCAATCCGGTACACGCCCGGAAAAATTGTGCTTGAACAGGCCCGTATTCCCGGCGCTGCCGGGGGCAGCGGAACGATAAAAGATATCACTATCCCGCTGGATAAAAACGGCGCCATGATGCTCGACTGGCCCCCCACCAGTTACCTTAAAAGTTATACCCACCTTTCCTTTGGCTATCTTTCCTATCTTGAAGAATACCTGCAGCAGCTTGAGGACTGCGTTTCCGTTCTTTCTTCCCTTGACGTGTGGTTCTACTCCGATTCTGACGATACGCTCTTTTACGGCCTCAATACCCTGACCAAACTTGAGGAACTTTTTTCTACCCTTGAAGAAAAACGCCGTGCAAGCTTAGCGGAAAATTCCGATGAACTTTTTAACGAATACCTTGCAGTACAGGAGGAGATCGGCGGCGCCATACAGGAGTTCCTTGCCCTGGGGACCAGAGACAGCATACAAAACGCAGTGGAGCGCCTTATCAATGAATATCCCGAACAGGCAGATCTTATCACAAACGAAGGTGAGTACGCCCTCTCCTATATCGATTCTTTCGGGGCCCTGTACGCCGACATACAGGAAATTGAAGGTATCCTTGAAAGCGCCCTGCGGGGAAAGATCTGTATCATCGGGCGCTCTGATACGGGAACCACCGATATCGGGGTTAACCCGTTCTGGGGACAGTACGTCAACGTCGGGACCCATGCCGTTGTAATGGACACGATACTCTCACAGTCCTTTCTCACCCCGATGAGCAAACTCTGGAGCATCATCATTACGATGATTATTGCGCCGCTTATCATTATTTTAATTACCGGTTTTAAGCCGGGCGTCCGCATCAGCATCGGCCTTGGCGGCGCAGTTCTCCTTTTCGGCGCGGCGCTCATACTGTTCCGGTATCAGGGAATCTACTTTGGCCCGCTGGGTCCGGTCCTTACTGTAGTCATCGCGGTAATTCTGCGGGAAACCATCGCCTTTATCAGTTCCGAACGGGAAAAACAGGTGATCAGCAAAACCGTTTCTACCTATGTTTCCGGGGAACTGGTCAAACGTATCATCGCCGATCCTTCCCTGCTTAAACTGGGCGGCGAAAAGCGGCACATGACGGCAATTTTTACCGACATTCAGGGATTCTCCGGCATTTCCGAACAGCTCAACGATCCTGAAAAATTGGTTAAACTGCTGAACAACTACCTTACCGCAATGAGCGATGTGGCAATGGCCCAACAGGGAACCATCGACAAATATGAAGGAGATGCGATCATCGCCTTTTTCGGCACCGCCTGGGACGAGGCGGATCACGCAAAGCGGGCCTGTATGGCCGCAGTCCTTATGAAACGCGCAGAGGCCGAACTGAACAAGTCCTACGTTGAAAACAAATTAAGCCCCACCCCGCTGCTGACCCGTATCGGCATCAATTCCGGCCCCATGGTATTGGGCAACATGGGCACCGAAAAGAAAATGGACTATACGGTCATGGGAAACGCGGTGAATCTCGCCGCCCGTCTTGAAGGAGTAAACAAGCAGTACGGCACCTGGATACTTGCCAGCGAAGAAACCAAACGGGAAACCGGCGACACCTTCCTGTGGCGGCGGCTTGACCGGGTACGCGTCGTTAACATTTTGGAGCCGGTCCAGCTTTGGGAACTGATTGATACCGCAGATAACGCAGACGACGCTATAACCGAAAAGGTCCGGATCTTCCATGAGGCCCTCTCCCTGTTTGAAGCAAAAGACTGGGAAAGCGCTCTGGAAGCGTTTACACAGGTTCTGTCCCGTGACAGCGAAGACAAACCTGCAAAGAAATTTGTCAAACGCTGCCAGGAATACATTAAAATTCCGCCGACAAAATCCTGGGATGGGGTGTATAATTTGACGGAGAAGTAAGAACTGCATTTCAGTCCCGGCCCGGCTTCAATTATATTTTATTAAAGGAGAACTATCTTGGAAAACGCTGTTCAAACTGTCTCTGCCAAACGGAGAACCCTTACGAGGATAACGCTGGTTGCCCTCTTTGCCGCCCTTACCGCGGCAGGGACGTTCATCGCTATCCCCCTGCCCTTTTCTCCGGTGCCTGTCGTTCTGCAAAACCTTTTTGCCCTCCTTGCCGGTTTGATATTGGGCCCCTTTCTCGGCGCCGCTTCGGTGGGACTGTTTCTTGTTGCAGGGGCTGTCGGCGCGCCGGTTTTCTCGGGGGCATCGGGGGGCTTTACCCGCTTCTTAAGCCCGACAGGCGGGTTTCTGTTCGGATACCTGCTTGCCGCCTTTGTGGCAGGGCTCATCGCAGGCAGCCCGCGCATCGACAAAAAAACGCCGGTTTGGCGCATCATCCTTGCAGTTTTGGCGGGACTCCTTATCGTGTATGTTCCCGGCGTTATTCGTCTTAAATATGCCCTTGATGCAGGGTGGCTCAAAGCGTTAACTGCAGGTTTCTTTCCGTTTATTATAGGAGACGCCGTTAAAGGCGTTGCGGCAGTTCTCATCGCGCCGCGCCTCAGGCATCTTGCCGGAGAATATTTGGATTCAAAAGAATCAGGCATTGACGCAGCCGGACAGAAAGACAGCGTACCGGCGGATGAACAATAGTAGTATATGCGGCATTGAAACGTCATCCGGCCCCCTGTTTTCCGCAAAAAATATTTCCAAAGTTTTTCCGAATGCAGAAGGCGGTTTCAGGGCTCTCTCGTCTTTAAATCTCGATATATTTGAAGGGGAATGTCTCCTGATTGCGGGTTCCAACGGGTCGGGAAAAACGGTTCTTATGCGTATCCTTTCAGGATTGATGGACCCTTCAGAGGGTGAGATTTTTTTTAAGGGTAAGCCGCTCTCAGATGCGGGAAAAAATCTGCGCCGGGAAGTGGGGCTTGTTTTTCAGGACGCCGATGCGCAGATACTTGGGGAGACTGTCGAAGAAGATATTGCCTTTGGTCCAAAAAATTTGGGGCTGTCAAAAGATGAAACAGGGCGCCGCCTTGAGGAAGCGCTCGCCGCTTTGGCGCTCACGGAAAAACGAACCTTTGCTCCCCGCAGACTTTCCGGGGGAGAAAAACGCCGGCTTGCCGTGGCGGGAATCCTGGCAATGGGTTGTTCCACCGTAATTATGGATGAGCCCTTTGCAAACCTTGATTGGCCGGGTGTCGTTCAGACGCTTGAAATCATCGTGAATCTTAAAAAAAACGGCAAGACCGTAATCGTGTTGACCCACGAACTTGAAAAAGCCCTCGCCCTTGCCGGCCGTTTGGTAATCCTCCACCGGGGAACTATTCAGGATTCAGGAAATCCGGAAGAAGTACTTGACCGGCTGGAGAGCGTTTGGGGTGTCAGAGACCCCCGCCGGAATTATGCCAAAATTGAGGATTGTACATGGCTTTAACGTTAAACAAAAAACAACGCGGCGTATCCGCTGTTCCCTTTGCATACCGGAGCGGGGCTACCGCCCTCCACCGCTGCCCGGCCGGAATTAAGCTGCTCGTCCTTTTGGCGCTTTCGCTGCTGGCCTTTTCCTCAATTGTCGGCCTTACCGTTTCGGCCCTGATAATCGTCACCGGCGCGTTATTCGCCAAAATCCGTCCCTGGGAACTGCTGCGCGGATCAAAGCCCCTTATCGTACTGGCCCTTTTTATCATCGTTTTTAAAACGATGCAAATGGGGGATATACACGGCCCCCTCTCCTCGTTTCTTACCCTGCCCGGATTTTTTGACGGCCTCAGACAGGGGCTTTGCATTGTTGTTTCATTTTCGGCAGGGTCCCTGCTTTTTTCGGTGACCACAATGGGAGAATTGCGGGAATCGCTGGGCAGTTTTGAGGGGGCTGTTGTCAGTCTTTTTACCGGCAAAAAATTCAAGCAGGGCGGAACTGCATATCATGGGCGGATTTCATTGGGAATCAGCCTTATGCTCGGTTTCCTGCCCCGCTTTTTTGAATTGTGGGAAACAGCAAATTTAGCCTGCCGGGCGCGGGCCGGGAAAAAAGGGCTTGCCCGCATCATCCTTCTTGTTCCGCTGGTTACCGGGCGTATGATGGAGATGGCCGCCGAAACCGCCCAGGCCCTGGAAGCACGGGGATTTATCGTATAAACCGGGAATGGACATTCCTGACTTTGTGTTCCTTTGTTTCCCTGGTGGTTAAACTTCTTATTCCCCTAAATCATAAATTATGCTAGAATTTTCAGTATGGCCTGTGGTAAAAAAATCTTTTTGACGGCGGTCTTTTTTATGGCAGCGTTTGTTGCAGGCCTCCCCCTTTTTGCCCGGGATATCACTGTTTACATAAGGGATACGGATTTGGGGTTACCCCTGGAGGGGGCGGTTATCCGCTCCTGGGACGGGACGGAGTTTATCTGCGGCGATAACGGCGCCGTTTCAATAAGTGTGCCTGATGATCGCCCGGTGGTACTGCAGGCCGCCTATCCCGGTTATGAAACCGGCAGGCTGATCATTACGCCCGGAGTCGAAAAATTCAACCTTGGCCTGCGCCTGTCGGGGGTTATGGAAAACAGGGAGCTGGTAATTGAGGCGTCCCGTCCGGGTGAAAGTGAAACAAAAACCGGGCGCAGTGTTGCCATCTCCGGACCGGAACTTGCCCGGACTGCGGAAATCGGCATTGTCGAAGATGTGATGACTTCGATCAAACTTCTGCCGGGGGTAGGCTATTCGGGGATGTTCAACGCCATGCCCAGCATCCGCGGGGGCGACCCCGGCGACCTTGAAGCGGCTCTGGACGGGTTCTACCTGGCCCGGCCCTACCATTGGGGCGGCGGCATTTCAATCTTTGACCCGAAAATGATAGAGAGCGCCCAGCTCTCCCACGGAGTTTTTTCCACCCGCTACGGACATACGATATCCGGGCTTCTGGAGGTCACCTCCAAAAAAGCGGACCCCACGGAAACCGAACTGGATGTGGGACTGGCCACCAGTGCGGCGAGCTTCAACCTCTCTTATCCGCTTGGAGGCAAGGGAGGAATCCTCTTAATGGGAAAGGTAACCTATTGGGATACCCTCGTGTGGGCGGCCCAGCAATTAAGCAAGGCCGTTCCGGATAATGAAATCCTCTCGATGATCAACGCGGTCTCCACCGCCCCCTATATCAGAAGCGCCGCTCTGGCGGGAAACTACCGGTTCACCCCAAACCTTGAATTAACGCTGAACGGCTTTTTCGGCAGCGACGGCGTCGGCGCAGAATTCATTACCGACTATGATGAGGACAGCCTCTTTGGTGATGACGGAATTTCAGGCACCATGAACTTAAACGCCGACTACCACAACTACCAGGGCTTCGGCATTGCGGGCCTAACCTTTAACCCCATGACAACAATGGTACTCAAGAAAACCGCCGGAGTTGGGTTTACCGATCTTATCGCCAAAGGGGTTTACGTTATTAATGTAGAAGTTCAGTACAATGATAAATTCCTGAACAACCCTCTATATTCGATCTTTAAAGATCCGCCGTTTAACCTTACTACGAATGATTCCTATCATGCGCCGAACCTTAATGCGGGGATCAATTCGGACAATCTTGTTTTTAATGCTCAGGCCCGCTTTGACATGGACTGGGATTTGGGCCCGGCTTTGCCGGGCTTCCTCCTTGCCGCAGGGGTGCAGGAACTCTACACCCGGTGGCAGGAGTATGAAAATGTTG
>JAISJS010000287.1 GCA_031261385.1 Treponema sp. | reverse complement strand
AAAAAGGGGAATAAAGACGGCGATAAGGGAGACGATCACCGTAAGGCGGAACGCAGGCCGGGAAAGAAAAGAAATCGCTATCGAAATCAGACAAAGGGCCCCCGCGATAAGGGCATAGGGGGTTACCGTATTCCAATACTCATTTTTATCCCTGCCTGCACGAATCGCACGAATCGCAAGGGACCGGTCGCTTCCATCATAAAAAATCACCAGCAAAGGCGTTTCTTTGGTCGACACAAAGGTCCAGCGCTGATCCTGCAGCACCAGTGTTCCGCCGACAAATACCTTTGCCCCCTCGGCAAGGGCAGAAACCCGATCCCAGCGTATCCGTTCAGGGGCTTCCTCGCCGGGGTCAAAGGATTCAAGGGCGCTGTTCCCCTCCTGCATCGGCAGGACATAGGTTTTTGCGTCTGAAAGGGCCACAGGAATTGTCAGATTATCGCTGCGTATCCAGAGCGTATGCCCGTCGGTGACCGATTCAAAGCCTCCGGTAAAACGGTAGTCCCCTCCCCCACCCTCAAGGCGGCGGTAGGCTTCATAATCCAAAACAGGCCGCAGACGCAGTTCATCAAAACGCCGCCGGAATTTTCGCCAACTGCGGCGGCTGAAAAAAGCGCCCGCCACCGGGACCAGCGCGTAAAAGAGAATAACCAGGGCTATGATTACTAGAAAATCGTAAATCCGCAGGGTATTATTCCTCCATGCAAATCAATCATATCACCGTAGGGGATATCGCAACCAACTGTTGGCTGTATCCCCTGAACGAAACAGAATGTGCCGTAATCGATCCCGGCGCCGAACCGGAAAAGATCATCGCCCGTCTCAAGCAGCTCCATTTGCGGCTTGCCTATATTCTACTCACTCACGGTCATTTTGACCATATCGCCGCACTGCCGCAGCTCGCCGCAGCCTTTGCCCCGGTTATTGCCATTCACCGCCTGGATGCGCAATATTTAGGACCAGCTTCCAATGCAGTTCACCGGCATAGTTTTACCATTGCCGCAGGCAACGCCGACTATATTGATGCACTTTGGGAGGATATGCCCGCCGCAGACCGGGAACTGGAGGAGGGGGACAAAATCGGCCCCTTTACCGTATTGCATATCCCCGGTCATACCGAAGGTAGCGTTGGCTTTTATGACGAGGCTGCAAAAGTTCTGTTCAGCGGGGACACGCTTTTCCGGGGCGACTATGGCCGCACGGATCTTCCCGGCGGCAGCGACGAAAAAATCTTTGCAAGCCTTAAGCGGCTCCTTGCGATGGATGGCGACATACAGGTTTTCCCCGGACATGGACCTGCGACAACCATCAAAGAAGAAGCGGCCCGGGGAATGATACGCTAATACTCCCCATATTGCTTAACGGCTTCGATAAAGGCTTCGATATTTTCCCAGGGCACTTCCGGCTCTATCGTGTGTGTCGGCGCAACGAGCAGGCCGCCGCCTGCGCCGACTTCTTTGATCATCTTTTTGACCATGGACGAAACCTCAGAAGGTTTCCCGAACGGCATTACGGTTTGCGTGCCGATAGTCCCCCAAAATGAGAGCCGGTCGCCGTATAGCTTCTTGACGGTTACCGGATCCATACATTCGGGCTGGACCGGGTTAAGTATGTCCACGCCAATTTCGATGAGGTCGGGAATGATTTTTTGCAGATTCCCGTCGCCGTGATAAAAAACAAGCAAATCGGGTTTGATGCTTTTGGCCGCCCTGATTACCCGCGCCAGCCGCGGCTTTAATAATTCCTGCCATAGCGCAGGCGAAATCATCATTTCCTGCTGGGTAGATACATCGTCGCCGAGCATTAATATGTCGATGCCGCTTCTTGCATATTTTTCGGCCATGCCGATACGCAGACAGGTGATTTTTTCAAAAAGCTTCTCGGCAAATTCCCGGTCGGCCATCATGTCCGTCATCAGGTTGTCCATGCCGCGCATATACCAGGCAACTTCAAAAATCGTCATCTGCATAAACACAACGGCGATAAGGTCGGCGTTCTTTATTGCGGAAACCTTTTCGTTAAAACCCTTCCAGCGGTAGCTTTCGTTAAAGTCCGGAAAGGGGTAGTCATCAATTTCATCGGCGGATTCAAGGCCTGCCATCGGGTGGAGCATCTGTTCAAAATGTTCAAACTGACCGGGTATGCTATACACGCCCCATTCCGGATTCCAGCTTAAACGCTGGTAATTTGCCGGGAGATTTTTATAGTAACGCCTGTGTAAGTCGGGCGCCTGGCAGCTTGGCTCAAGATCGACATAGCGGAACGGAAAACCAAAATATTCCTGGTAATCGCGGGTTCCGGTTTTCTTTTCAAAGTTGTCCGCATGAGAGGGGCAGAGGACAAAATCAAATGGTACTCTTTCAGGGTTATCCCGCCGTAACGCACGAAGAACATTTTCACGGTTTGTCATTTTTTGGCTTCCTTTTATAGTCCCCTAAATTCCTTTATTGCATCGTACATAGCAGCAACGTTTTCCGCCGGTACACAGGCCAGCACATTGTGGACCGTTGCAAAGACGAAACCGCCGCGGGGACTGAAAATTTCCAATCGCTCAAGAACCTGCTTCCGTACTTGATCCGGCGTCCCCGTCGGCAGGGTTTTTTGGGTGTCAACGCCGCCGCCCCAAAATACGATTCGGTCGCCGTATGTTTTCTTTAAGTGGGCCGGATCCATTCCCGCGGCCGATGTCTGCACAGGGTTAAGGATATCCATTCCCATGTCGATAAAATCTTCTATGAGCGGCTCACAGGCGCCGCAGGTATGATAAAACGTTTTCCATGTAGTGTTTTTGTGAACCCAATCATTCACTTTTTTATAAAATGGTTTATACAGGGCGCGGAATATTTCTTTTGACTGCATCAGGCTGGTCTGCGTCCCAAAATCCGTGCCGGAAAGCCAAATAACCTGAATGCGGTTTCCCACCGCCTGCCGGTAGAGTTCCAGATTTTTTAACGCGATTTCGGTTTCATAATTGAAAATTGCTTCTATGTATTCAGGCGTTGTAAGGTGCGCCATGAGCCAGCCTGCTATATCGCGGATACCCTTTGGGTGGGCCAAAAACGGGCCGGGAATTTCTGCAATGTCGCCAAGTCCCATGCCGCCCTTTACGCCCATAATTGCAAAACCGGTATTTTCAAAAAGCTGCCTGCTGGTGAGTTCCCAATGTTTGCAGTCTTCTTCGCTTGCAAGCGTATAATTATCTTTGTAGTCCTCTATCGGAGAGAGGTTATCTTCATCGACCGGCGGTGAACGGTAAATGTTGTCAAAAAAGTAGCCGTTCTTTGGCATCATCATTGAATACGGCGCACTTCTGTCGCCGCACGGGTACACCAGCGTATCGCCCTTGTCATTTACATCATATTCAAAGTTATCACTCATCAGAACCGGCGTACCGTCGCCCATGTCCCAGCGTTTGGTAAGGCGGTTACTGGTGCCCATAAGCGTACTGCGGTTCCAAAGCGGAACGACATCGGCGCCTGTTTTTTCAAGGAGATCCGGCTCGACCTCGCCCAGCAGCTGCATGGGTTCTACAACCTTAATCGGGTGCTGCGGTAATTTGTACAGCTCGCGCAGCTTAT
>JAISJS010000171.1 GCA_031261385.1 Treponema sp. | reverse complement strand
TGAAGATGTCCGCGAAAAACTTAAGACCAATCCTGTTGCCCTCCAGCTTCCTATCGGCAAAGAAGGGGGCTTTGAGGGGGTCATCGACCTTATCGAAATGAAGGAAATCCACTGGGATGACGGGACCGGGGGTGAAAAAATGACCCTGAATCCCATTGCCCCGGTGCACGAAGATCTTGCAAAGGAATGGCGGGAAAAATTTATTGATGCGCTTTCCAATGTCTCCGATGCGGTAACGGAAAAATACCTTGCCGGAGAAGAAATCGACGGCGCCCTTATCCGGCAGGAACTGCGCAGGGCGGTCTTAAGCCGGCAGATCCTTCCCGTGTTTGCCGGCGCTTCACGGCGGAACATGGGTGTCCAGCCGTTGATCGATGCAGTGGTGGACTACCTTCCCGCGCCGGATGAAACCCTTCCCGCGCAGGCCCACCACCTTAAAAAAGAAGAAGATATCAGCATCCCGTGTGATCCAAAAGGACAGCCGCTGGGACTGGTCTTTAAAATTCAAAACGACCGTGAAGCGGGGAGCCTTTGTTATGTCAGGATGTATTCGGGGGTACTCAAGGGGGGGAGCGCGGTTTTTAACGTGGGCAAGAAAAAGCGCGAGCGGGCGAACCGGATCCTCCGTATGCATTCCAATAAATCCGAGCCTATGGATGAACTAACAGCCGGGGATATCGGCGTCATCATCGGGATGAAGCTTGCCCAGACCGGTGACACCATCGGGAGCGAAGGCTGGCCGGTGCTTCTTGAAAAAATGATCTTCCCCGAGCCGGTAATTTCAGTTTCCATAGAACCCCGGACCATTTCCGAGCAGGAAAAACTTAAAGATATTTTAATGATACTTTCAAAAGAGGACCCCACCTTCACCACACGGGAAAATGAGGAAACAGGTCAGCTCATTATCTCCGGCATGGGGGAACTGCATCTGGATGTGCTTGTTACCCGTATTCTCAAGGAATTTAACGTCGGGGCAAAGGTGGGAAACCCCCAGGTAACCTACCGCGAATCAATCGGCAAAACCGTGGAGCGGGAGGAGAATTTTTCCCGCGTCATCGGCGGAAAGGAAAATGCCGCAGGCATTACCCTGCGGGTGGAACAGGGCGTACGCGGCTCGGGAAACAAATATACCTGTACGGCAAAGCGGGTCGGCAAAGAGGATATTCCCGATGAGATCTTTGATGCGGTTGAGCGGGGAATAACCGGGGCTTTTTCTTCGGGAATTGTTATGGGCTATCCCTGCATTGATATCGGGGTTACGGTGACCGGTATAAAATACTCGGAACTGACCGGAACGGAATTTGCCTTTGAGGCCTGCGCCAGCATGGCCTTTGATGAAGCCTGCCGGTCGGCGGACCCGTTTCTCCTGGAACCGATTATGGCGGTAGACCTGGTTTCCCCCCGTGAATTTGTCGGCGATGTGATGAGCCTTGTCACCCAGCGCGGCGGGCAGGTACTCAGCATGGATTCCAAGGCTTCAGGCGACGAAGTCAAGGCCCAGGCCCCCATGGCAAAGATGTTCGGTTTCATGACCGCCCTGCGCAGCGTAAGCCAGGGAAGGGCAACGTTTACGATGGAATTTTCCCACTTTGAAAAAAAATCCGACCGCTAATAAAAATAAGATAAACCACAGAGAACACAGAGAATTTACACAGAGATCACAGAGGGAGATTTCTGACTATTATTCCTCTCTGTGTTCTCCGATGCACGCTTTTGCGTGCACCCCCTCCGCGTCCTCTGCGGTTAATATTCTTCTTATTTAATTCCCAAAAGTTTCAGCGTAACTTCCAGTACCCGCTCGGGGTCCATTGGTTTTGCAAGGTGGGCGTTCATGCCGCTTTGCAGCGCATTGTCGATGTCCTCTTTGAAGGCGTTGGCGGTAAGGGCTACGATCGGTACGGTTCTGGCGTCGCTTCGCTCAAGGCTGCGGATGGCGGTGGAAGCTTCGTAGCCGTTCATGTTGGGCATCTGCACATCCATGAAAATGATATCGTAAAAACCCTCCGCCGAATCTTTAAAGACCTTGAGCGCGTTGACTCCGTCATCGGCTTCGTCGATCACGAGCCCCGTATATTCAAGGAGGTTGATGGCGATAATCCGGTTGATGGCCACATCGTCTACAAGGAGGGCCCGCTTGCCTTTAAGTTTATCGGTGGCGTCCTCAAGGTTGAGCGATTCTTCTTTTTCGGAAATGCTCTCCGGCAGCCAAAGGCTAAAGCTGAAGCAGCTCCCCTCGCCGGGAGCGCTTTTAACGGTGATGTCTCCGCCGAAAAGCTGGACTATGCTGCGGCTTATGGCAAGCCCAAGGCCGGTGCCGCCGTACTTTTTGGAGATCTGGCTGTTGGCCTGTTCAAACGGCTTGAACAATAATTTTTGAGCCTCTTCGGAAATACCTATTCCGCTGTCACGGACCGAGAAAACCAAAAGGGCCTTTCCGTCGCGGCTTTCCTTTTTGATGATGCGGAATTCTATCGTGCCGCATTCGGGGGTAAATTTTACCGCGTTTCCAAGAAGATTTATCAGCACCTGCCGCAGGCGGAGGGAATCGCCCATGTACAGCGTATCTGAGGGCAGATCAAATTCGGTAACAAAGCTGATGTTCTTTTCGGTGCACCGGGGTTTGATGATCGTGGTGACCGTGCCGGTAAGTTTTGAAAGATCCATGACTTCATCGGCAAGTTCTATTTTTCCCGCATCAATTTTTGAAATGTCAAGGATGTCGTTAAGAAGCCCCAGCAGATGCTGGGAAGATGATTCAATCTGGCCGATATTTGACTGAATATCATCAAGTTTGAACGAAGGGTCGGCGAGCTTCTTTTTTACAATTCCCGTCATGCCGATTATGGCGTTCATCGGGGTGCGGATCTCGTGGCTCATCCGGGCAAGAAAATTTCCCTTGTGCTCATTGGCCTCGTTTGCCTCCCGAACCGCTTTCTCCAGGGCCATTTGCTGTTTTACCATCTCGGTATAATCAGTTGAAGTAATGACATAGCCTATCCGCTTTCCCGCTTTATCGGTCAGGTATGTCGCCGCTCCCTTTACATACTTGTCTTCATCTTTAAGATGAAGCAGCTCTGTTTCCCTGCCTTCATCAAGGGAGCTGATGGGATCATACTTTGAATTGCCGGGGTATATGCTTACTTCGCTGTACGGTCTTCCGATACATTCGCCAAGGGGCCTGCCGATGGTTGCAAGGCCTTCATTGTTGATGTACAGGATACGGTGATTCCGGTCTATGATTGCAAGGGGGCCGCGGTCGCCTGCGACAAGACTGTCCGCCATATCGTCAAAGGAATCCGCCAGGGTGCCTATTTCATCTTTTACCGGGGCATTAAACCGGAACTGCCGTTCCCCCGCCCGGAACCGGGATATGCCTTTTATAAGGTTTGTTATGCTGGTAGTAAAAACACTGGCCATCCAGATGGCGATAAGCACCACGAGGAGAATCATAAGCCCGGCGGAGATCGAAAGTTTAAAAGCGGTATCCTTAAGGTTTAATGAAATTGCCGTACGGGCTTCCGATGCCGCCGCAGAGAGTTCCACATCGGCGGCGGTGATAAGCTCCCCAAGGACTTTTTCGGTTTCCCTGGCAGGGCGCTGAAAATCTTCAAGGCCGGCGCCGACCGCCACAAAGCCGAAGCCCCGTTTGCTTTTGCCGTAATTGCCGGTATAATAGGGAATTGTCGCGGCGGTGTTGGGTTTCCAGATGCCGCTCCAGAGGATCAGGAACGATCCCGAACCCCCTTCGCGGGTAAGGTCGAACCAGCCGGTACACTGCGGCGCATTGTTAAGGTAGCGCCCGTCAAGCCCGACGAGCCCTGCGGCGGTAAGTTCTGCGGCGGGCTTTTTATCCCGGGACTGATCGGCAAAGAGCGGCACATCCCTGATAAATTCCGTATACGAAAGGCCGGAAGCCTGCCAGTTCCGGTAAATACTTTCTTCGAGCCACGGAACCGCCGGCTCACCGGTGTCGGGGTTAAAGCCCACTATTGAATGATGCCGGGGATGACAGATACTCCGGCATTTATAATCCCATATAAAGGCGTAGTTCCCCTCGAACGCGCTGGGCAGTTCCACATACCTCTCATTCATCGGGGTAACATGATCGGTAAATTCCATGATGTGATCGTGATCAAGGGCCAGGGTGACATAGCCTGAGATACGGCCATTTTCGGTTACCGGAGCTGCCCAGCGGATTATTCCCTTAAAGCGCTTGCCCAGCGGATTTTCCCTGCCTGCATAGGCCTCATTTTCCGGGTTGTACGCAAGATTCCGTGCAAGGGCGTTTTCCGGCGTATACATGCCGATAAGATGCGAACCCACATAGGCGCCTGTTACATCGGAGACATAAATCTCGCCGGGTTTTAAATTTTTTAATTCAGCAAAATAAGTTTCTGCCTTTACATAGGTGTTTCGCCGGTCGGCAACATTTTTTAAGCGGCTGTCCATCTGGGGCGATGTGGTGATTTTTAAGAGCTCATTCCCCGCAAGGTCAAGGTAGGTCATTTCCAGGTACAGCGGCCGCGATTCGGAGGTGAAAGTGTCCGGGGCGCGGTAATGGAAACTGTTGTCATTTTCAGGATTGGTTGAATATACCGCAGCCTGGGGTACGCTTACCGTCTCCGGGATCCAGGACTTGCCGTCCTTCGCCAGGACCCATTTTCCCGGTTTTATGATATCCCCTTTTTTATTGTTGAGAAAATGACGGTAGGCGTCGTCAGATGGCCTTAGCCCCGCGGCATACAGAATATCCCGGTCACGGTCATATAAAAAATCTGCGACCCGCTTTGCCATGTCGGTACTTATCCGCTCAATATCGCTGGCGGCAAGGTCGTTCAACGCCTGTATTGAATCGTCCACGGCAATTTTTCCGGTGTCGACCAGAGCCTCATTTGCCTTTGCCGTTAATTCCTGGGTGCGCTCGTGAAGGACCTCCCCAAGGTGTACCGCCTGGCTCCAGGCCATAAGCGTAAGAAGCACCAGAGGGATAACCTTGATAACGACAAAAATAATGATAAGTTTGGCCCGCATCCCAAGGCCAAGTTTTGCAAGATATTTTCCGATGGAAGTTTCAAGGCGGCTGAGTGGGTTTTTCACGATTCCTCAATCTTGAATAACTTTCTGAAAAAACGGACAATGGCGTCCCAAATACGGCGGAAAAATCCGGGGTTCTTTAACCGGTAGATTTTCTTTGACGCCTCTGCTATTTCTTCCATCGTAAAATCCCTGCGCTGAATATTTTCTTCAACTTCCATTTCAAGCTGCGCAAGACTGTTTGGCGTTTCGGCGATGACCGCATTGATCGTCCGCCAGCCCAGATATTTTGCCGCTTCCAGCCGCCTGCCTCCGGCCACCAGAATATTTTTTTTGTTGATGACGATAGGGCTGATCTGCCCAAACTTCTTGAGGCTTTCCGAAAGAGAGGCAATGTCGCCCATATCTTTACGGATTCTTTTTTTTACGATGATGTCTTCAATGGGAATCTGCATAATAAAAGCCCCCTAATAATCAAGCAAAGGATTGTATGCGGGTAAACCGGGCGTGGTATTTGCCCCGGCTTCCGGGGGAACAGAACCGGCGTTGTTTTCTGCGCCTTCCGCCGGTGCAGCTGCCGCCGGTATATTCGCAGGCGGCATACCCGCCGCCTGCGTGCTGTTTGTTGAATCACCCTCATCGTCCAACAGGGGATTGCGATCCTGAATGGCCCTGCGCCCCTGGTTATTGCTATTGGAAGAAACGGCGCCGCTGCGGCGGTTCCCGCCGGATGTGCTGTTGGCTCGGTTGTTGGTTCTATTGTTGGTTCTGCTGTTTACCGGTTCGGGAAACAGGTCCGGCTGAAGGGTCGGCATCGTAAGGGAGTTCAGGAGATCTTCATCATCAAAGGCCAGATTCCCCGAACGCATGGTATTGATGGCGGTTCCGGAAGAATACGACGCGTTGCTGCCGTGAATATTGCAGTAACTTACCGGCTGGGTTCCTTCGAGGAAGGGAAGGGTTACATCGCCCTCGTTGCAGGCGGCGGTCTTTAAGAGTCCCGATTTGGCGCAGACTGTTGCATCGACAATTCCCGTGGAGGGCCGTGCAAAATTCTTTAAGGGAAGGCCCTGATGGATTTCCCGCATATAGTCCCCCCACACAGGGCCTGCCAGCGTGGAGCCGGTCAGATTGACCCCCAGGGAATTCCCGGGCTTGTCAAAGCCGAACCAGATGGCGGTGGTATAGTAGGGAGTGTAGCCCACCGCCCAGGCGTCGGACCAGTTTTGCGGGGTCCCGGTTTTGCCTGCCGCAGGCATTTTAAAGCGGTTTCCCTTTTCATCCCGGAAGGTAAACTTGGAGCCCCACCCTGCGCCGTTTGCCAGGGTTCCCACTTCGACTGTTTTTTCCAGCATACTGGTCATCACATAGGCGTTCTGTGCGCTTATCACCTGGATATCGTTTCCCATGCGGCGCTGCCGCAGCCGTACTTCCCGTTCGGTGTCCAGCACCACTCTGCCGTTTCGGTCCTCCACCGACCGTATTGCGATGGGAGAAACATCCCTGCCCTGGTTGGCAAAAACGGCAAAGGCGCGGGCCATCTTGAGCGGGGAGGCGGAAATGATCCCAAGCCCCAGCGGGTACACACGGGGAAAGGTCCGCCGGATCTGTACCGGGTCGGTAATATCCAGCAGCGCTGCCGCGCGGTCAATGGCGGCGTCAAAGCCGATGGTATCAAGCACTTTGAGCGAGGGAACATTCATTGACTGGGACAGTGCGTCGTAGAGGAGCACCGAGCCCTTCCACTCCCCGCGGAAGTTCAGGGGGATATAAGGGGTCCCGTCCTCATTGTGAAACACAATGGGCACATCGTAAATCAGGGAAGCCGCGGTAAGCGTACGGGAATCTATTGCCGCCGAATAGTACAGGGGTTTAAACGAGGAGCCCGGCTGTATATTTCCCTGGGTGGCCCGTATCAGCTGGTTGGACTCGTCGTATTTGGAGCCGCCGATAATGGCGGTGATATAGCCGGTCTCGTTCTCAATGGAGATCAGCGCCCCTTCAACAACGTTCTGTTCGGTGTTTGTCTTGAGGTTTCCAAAACCGGTGTTGGTGATCACCTTAAGGTCCTGAATCCCAAAGGCAAGGGCGGCCATGTCCACAACAGGATTGATAGTCCGTGTATACCGGGAAAGGGCCTTCTGTTCGTTCTGGGCTTCCGAGGTTGCGTGAATATCGTTCAGGTCAAAGAACAGGGCCAGAAGATCCACGATGGGAATATAGGTCCGTTCGGCCTGCACGTTGCTGGTTCCCCTGGACCGCTCAAATTCCCTGTTGGCCTTGATAAGCCCTTCATTCATATATTTTGCCGCCGCTTCCTGATGCCGGAGATCCAGCGTCGTGAGCACCGTGTAGCCATCCCGGTAATAATCCATGGTCCCGTACATCATGCCATCCAGTTCCCTGCGGACATATTCGCTGAACCAGGGGGCCTTGTCCTCGCGGTTGTAATAGGCCGAGGTGGACGCACGGGTATAATCGTAGTTATCCCAATATTGATTGAAGGAGGCGTCGGCGTCTTCCCGGGTGGCATAACCGAATTCGATCATCCGGTCCAGCACCGCCCGCTGGCGGTCCATGGCTTCATTCGGGTTATTCAAAGGGTTGTACCGGGAAGGGCTGGAAAGCTGAATTACCAGAAGCGCCGCCTCGGCAAGGGTTATGTCCTTTGCGCTGTGGTTAAAGAAATAATTGCTTGCCGCTTCTACCCCATACACGCCGGGACCCATGATCATATAATTCAGGTAAATTTCGAGGATCTCATTTTTGGTATACCGGCGTTCCATCTGGAAAGCCCACCAGAGTTCCACGATTTTCCGGCGTATGGTTTTTTCGCTCCGGTCGGTGTAGAGGGTACCCGCTACCTGCTGGGTTATGGTAGAGCCTCCGCCCCAGCCCTTGTGGAGTAACTGCCCCACTACCGCGCGGGTAATCCCCCGGACGCTGAACCCCCGGTGATTATAAAAATCAGGGTCCTCACGGGAGAGGACCGCGTTAATAAGGTGCTGCGGCAGATCGCTTAACGAAACCATTTCCCGTTTTTCGTCCGCCGAATACTCGGTAATTAAGGCGCCGTTGATATCAAGGACCTTGGTCGGCAGCGCCGGGGCAAGATCAACAAAATTTTCCTGGTTCTGTATATTGGCCGTTCCCGCCATCGTCAGGCCCAGCCCAATGCCTATCACCACAGCGATCAGTATAGTGAAAGCTGCAAGAATCCGCACAAGCAGTCCGGATAAAACGGAAGAACCCCCGGAACGTCCCATAAATAACAGCATATCTTCTTATTGAAAGAAAATCAATTACCGCGTTTGTATGGGCAAAAAAAAGGCCGGCGGGAACCGCCGACCCATGCCCCTTGAGGCATATCGAATGTATAGTGATTTGGGAGGGGAACTATACACCCGACACTTCAATATCGGTACAAAACTGCCATTTCTTTAAAAATTGTTATAGAGGAATTTTCCTTATTAGTCGCTTTCCGAGACGGTAACATCCACGGTAAGGGCCACACGGTAGGTTTTTCCCCGTTGTACGGTAAGCGATTTGGTGATCGTATAGTCGCTGACCTGGAATTTTACCTCGTGAACCCCCGGTTCTACCGGAATGGGCTCTGATCCGCCGCTTACCGGACGGTTATCCAGGAAAATCCGGGCGTTTTCGGGGCTTTCCATGATGATCAGCGGGGTGGGGTCCTGGAGTTCAATCGCCAGGTCCAAAACCCGCGCCCGTTCCACCAAAAAACGGCGGCTTTCGTTCCGGTAATCATCGGAGAGGATCACAAGATGATGTTCCCCCTCTTTTAAAAGCTGCTCTCCCCCGTGATTTTCAATCAGCACATCATCAATAAGGACCATAAACGGCTTCCCCTGGAGCTGTTCCGGATAGCGGGGGAGGAAACGTACCGCCCCTTCGTCGCTCAGAATGGGTTTGGCGTTGAGCTGGAACGTCATGGTTTCCAGTTCTTCGCTCAGGCCCTTGATAATCGGCATGATCCTGAAGATGATCGGAAACGATGAGGGGAGGGTAACGCCTGCGGGAATTGCCGCATAGGGGGAGGCCCGCAGCCCGTGGACGGGGCGGATGGGAATTTGATAGACGATTTGTATTTTGTTCGGCAGGGGATCAAAGGCGATACGCTGCCCCTGAAGGTCCGCTACCCCCGCCGCAGTTGGGGTATGGTCAAGATCGGCGTAGAGCGCCATCGCCAGGCTGCCCCGGTATGAAAGCCACCGTTGGGGCGCCGACAATTCCAGTTCTACCCCCCGTAAAAAACGGGTATCCTCTCCCATACTGATCGACACCGAACCGTTATACCCAAGGGGAATTGAAGCGCCTGCGGGATTGTCCGGCGAGATCTCCAGATTCCCCGCGAGCAGTGCCCGGAAAGATTCCGCCCGCGCTTCCATACTGAGGAAAAATAAAATTACAAAAAAACCAAGCCTGGTTTTTGCTGTTTTCGCCATTGATCCCTTACCGCTGTTCCGGCCTCTCAAAAAGGTACTTCCCCGGGTCCTGAGCCCTGCCGTCTCTCCGCAGTTCAAAATGGAGATGGGGCCCGGTGGATTGCCCGGTAGAACCCACCCTGCCTATAAGATTACCGGATCGGACCTCGCTTCGCAAGACGGCTGCCGCCGGATCAATGC
>JAISJS010000141.1 GCA_031261385.1 Treponema sp. | reverse complement strand
ACCGCATACAAAAAGGGAGCCTGACTTTAGGCAGGCGTATGCGCCCATGCCGTTTTGCTTTAGTCAAAATGAAAAAATCTTCAAAAAAATGAGGGGATTACCGCAGGGCGCTTCCTCATGTAAGAGCTTGTAAATTTTCATCAATTTTTATAATTTTTCATGCCAAAACCCTGTAGAACATACCTTTTCAAAGGAGTTATAAGGCATTTAAAGCCGAATCAAGCCAATTTATTCTTCCCGCAAGCCAGGTTTTTAGGTCTTCAATTTTCTGCTGCCGGTATTCGCTTGTTACCAAGATAGTATTATCCCATGGATCGGTGTTCCACCGTATAAAGTTAAAACTTTGTGCTTTTTCCAAACCAGAAGCCTGAGCATCTATATACGGCAATACAGTATCAATATCTGTCTTTTTTTCATTCCACCTGTTTTTAACCTGTAAAATAAAATATGGGTCTTCAAAAAGCCGCTTTATCCAGCCTTCAGTATTTATTAAAAAACCGCTGCTTGGTAGAAGTGCCTCAAAGCTAAAATCAAAATCCCAGAGTGGCCCCGCAAAATATTTACCGGAATCATAATACATATATATGCTTGCGCCGTTAAAACTCCAGCGGTTTTCGTGATAGTCCGCAATTTCGCTTGCCAAATACCAATCAACAAAAGAAGCGACATCAATATATTTTCTGTATCCGTTATTCTCATCGGTGAAATAATCGGAATATAAAACGTCTTCCAAATGCTGAACATCGGTTTTTATTTTTTCAAACAGCGATATTGTATCGCCGTTAATTATTGAATCCAAATCCTCATCGGGGTCTTCACAATTAAAAACCAAACCCTTTGTTGTAGTAAAATTAAATGCTTCGGTTTTTTTATTATCGATAGACAATATATACCCGCCGTCCGGGGTTTTCTTTTTTATTTCGCTGATATTTACCCTGTTTTCATCAATTTTTATCGCTTCTGTAAGCTGATATACGCCAACGTATTCGTTATTTATATACAAATGCACCTGTTGAGAATGGGGCGTCCATGCCATATTATCGAATATATACACAAGTTTAAAGCCTGTTTGATTCCGCAATAAAGTTACATCGGAAGCATTTGCAAGCAAGTTCCACCGTTTATGTGAGAGCATATTAAACAATTCGGCTTTTTTTGACAGTTTTATTGAATAAGGTTTTTTAGAAAACCAGGACCACGTGCTGTGCCCTCTGCCTTTTATATCGGTGGTTCCCGTTACAACACCGCCTTCATCATAAAGGGAAAAAGAAGCGTTTTCAAGCCAGGTTTCGGTTGAATCGATCGCCCTGTCGTCTGTGTTTATATTTATAACCGGAAAATCATCTGCCTGCGGTGACTCAAAGACTA
Organism: Treponema sp.; assembly: GCA_031261385.1. GTDB lineage: Bacteria > Spirochaetota > Spirochaetia > Treponematales > Breznakiellaceae > JAISJS01. Next base: position 12,688 of record JAISJS010000141.1, on the reverse strand, counting down.
TCGTATAGTCGCGTCTTGTGTTGTCCTCCGCCGTAACGGCGTAGATAACTTCCCGTCTAAAATCATTCGCGGTAACACCGCTTTCTTGTACGATACCGTCAACCGTCACCGTACCTGCCGCTTCAAAAGTCGCTTTGAGCGCACCGATATTTTCTATCCATTTTTGTGTGGAAAATGTATATTGCGCTTCTTCGGCGTCATAGGTTGTACCCGTAAATAAGTTTGGGGGCAATCCCTCGTTTTTTGTGATATCAAAGTTAAAGGATGTCAATTCCGGCAGGGCAAAACCGCCGATATTCAGCGCGATACCGTCTTTGCCTATTTCGGGAATTTCCACGCTCCCCGCCATTTTACCAAATTGGTATCCGGTGCTGTCTATTACGGTGATTTTGAAGTACACCATACTATATACGGGAATACTGATGCTCCATTGGTGAGTGTTCAAGTCAACTTCAGCACATCCCAATAAATCCGCATTCTGACCGGCTTCATCTCGGTATACATTAACGTGGATTTTTTCCTGGGTATAGCCGCTATTGGTATTCACTGTTACAGAGCCGCTTATCGGGATCGTATCAGCAACCGTTATATTTATGGTGTATTCTTGCGTTGTTCCGTCTTCGGCAGTTACAGTTATGATAACAGTATTAGCACCCGGATTAAGGGAAATACTTCCATCCACGATTTCAGGTAAATAGGTAATATGCGCTTTATCACTAACTGTTTCGGCGCTTACTTTTACTGTTTTGGTGTCATTGAGAGCCGTTGTTGCATAGACGGACAAGGAGGCGTCAAATGCCGGGATCAATTCGGTATCATTTTCCTTTATGCTTAAATACTTTAATTTGGCATTTGAACTTTTTGCCGGATTATTGGACGTGTCACACCTTATGACAAGCATTCCGAATATCAGCACAAGGTCGATGAGACCCATTAAGGCAGCCTTATTTTTTACATAAAAAGAATGGTATGCTCCTCCTCTCCCTGGGAAAGCCTCCCCGCAGAGCATAATCGGCAGAAACCCCGCTAAAGTCCTTTTTATCACCGCAGTCCCCTGGAAAACCATCCAATTTGGAGCATGAATTACGTTATTTCGTAAATTATCATAATATCATTACAGTTAAGACGTTATTTGTCAAGAGAAAATTACTAATATCTGTGTATTCTCAATTTATGGGGTTCAGGGAGAATCTAAAGCAGGAATTAAGCTATAATGACATGCTGGTAAAGGAATTAGCCTTAGCTTCGGGGGTGCATAAGCGGGCGATTGATATGTATTTATGTGAAAAGGCCTCCATGCCCTCGGCAGATGCAGCCGTGTCCATAGCCCGCGCCCTGGGGGTTACAGTGGAATACCTGGTAACCGGCGAAGAACCGGCTCTTCCGCGGGATGTCCGCTTAATTTCACGCAATCTGCTCAAACTCAGCGAAAAAGACCGCAAAGTGGTGTCGGCCATGGTCAGAACCATGGTGGAACAGCGGGAAGAACCATAAATCCATCGGTAATCCCCCGGCTCTGCCGGAGGCCTTCAAAAGTTTGACATTTCCGGGAATATAAAAGAACCTCCTACCAAGGTGAACCGCCAAATTTCAAGAGATAGGATGTACAATGAACGACAAGAAGAGTTTAGCCCATAGCGTGTGAAATCATGTAGTGTGGATACCGAAAGGTCAGAGGAAGCAGCTATGTTGGAATAAGAGTATCGAAAATATAATTTACTTTTGATGAATTGAGTTTATTTACATTGAATAATTTTGACATAATGGAATTACACCTTAAGACCATCAATATACTTCTGCAGACACTGCTTGATGTACCGGTGGATCACCAGCTTGTTATCTGTCTGCATTTTTGAAGGATCAAAAAGGAGTATCAACACATTATTGTCGTCCTGGCGCTTTCCTATGAGTATGCCGTCGGCCATTACCAGCGCGCCGTGGAGTTTCAGCTGAATGTCATGCAGAATTGACTTGGGGGGAAGGTCTATGGACGTTGATGTTTTTGCGGCGATGCCCGCGGAACTGATATCCAGCAGCTTGCCCTGAAAAAACACATCCGCGTCTTTATAATTCATCGTTGCGTTAATATCGTCCGCACAGAAGGCCCGGATAAATTTGCGGCGGCCTTTGGCCTCGTTTGCCTGGAGCGCGTTCATTATGATTTTGGTGCTTTCCTGAACTCCGAGTTTTAACTGAACATAGCCGCAGGGCAGAGACAGGTCCATGAGGTATTTTTCCATGAGCTTCTTGTCCTGATTATAGGAAAGAATTCCGAGCCGGGTGTCTTTAATTTTCGGGTTTTCCTGTATCCCGCGGATATAGGCCTCCCACTCTTTTTCAGGCATCCCTTCATCAATGTTGATAAACATGATCGACCCGGGAAAACGTTCCAGCATCCTAAGGGCCTTTTTGTGATCATGCAGGGTATACGTTTCAAAGCCGCCCATGATCAGGATGTCGAGCATTTCTTCCTGAATCACACTGTGCGGATAAAGGATAAAAACTTTTTTGCCTGCTGCCGATTCGGTCTGGCCTGCTTCCTGTCCCATATTTACACTCCTGCGCGTACCGTCATTGCTGCTTTTCAAAATAACGCTTGGCGTTACCAAAGGAAATATCTTTAACCATGCCGCTTAACAATTTTAGATCGACAGGAATTTCCCCGTCCTCCGCCCAGGTCCCCAGAATATTGCAGAGGATACGGCGGAAATATTCGTGACGGGGATACGAAAGGAAACTCCGGGAATCGGTGAGCATCCCGATAAAGCGGGAGAGCAGGCCGACGTTTCCCAAAAGTTTCATCTGGGCTTCCATGCCGTCGATATGGTCGAGGAACCACCAGCCGGAGCCAAGCTGTATTTTTCCCGGCGCGCCGCCCTGGAAAGCGCCCATGATCGTGCCCATCGGATAAAGGTCTTTGAGATTGAGACTGTATAGAATAGTCTTGGGGAGTTTGTCCCTGCTTTGCAGCAGATCGAGGAAGCGCGAAAGTTTTGCCGCCGTCTTTTGATCATGGACTGCATCAAAGCCCGTGTCCGGCCCCAGGTTTTTGAAGGCCCGTGAATTGATGCTTCGTATGGCGGCAATGTGTATCTGCATCGCCCAGCCCTTTTCATAATATTCACCGCCCAGGAAATTAAGAATATACGTTTTCCATGCCTCCGCCGCCCGTTCGCCGGGAATCTTTCCGGCAAGCGCTCCGGCAAAACTTTCCTGTACTTCCTTTTCCCACAGCGCCTCGTTAATTGGCGATCCGCCTGCCCAGGCATATCCGGCAGTGGAAGTGTCAGAGGATGCTGTCTCAAAGGGGATAGATTCAAGGCCGTGATCGGAAATGCAGCAGCCCATTTTGTCAAAGAAGGCAATCCGGTTTCGCAGGGCGTCCAAAAGGTCTTCGAGGTTCTGAATATTTTTTCCTGCGGAAGCCCCGAGTTTTGCGATATATTCGACAAAATCAGGCTTTTCAATATTGAGGACCCGGTCGGGCCGGAAGGAAGGCAAAACCAGGGTTTCGGTTTTTCCACCTGTCCGGGTCTTGTCATGCCATTCCAGGGTATCGGCAGGATCATCGGTGGTGCCCACGCCGTACACACGGAATTTTTTGAATATCCCGTAAACCGAAAGGGCGGGATCATTTTTTAAGCGATCGTTGGCGGCCTTCCAGATAGCCGGGGCGCTTGCCGGATTGAGCGGTTCGTAAATATCGAAATAACGCTGAAGTTCCAGATGAGTCCAGTGGTACAGGGGATTGCCGATTGTTTTGGGAACTGTTTCCGCCCAGGCAAGGAATTTGTCATAGGGGTCCGCGTCCCCGGTGATGAGCTTTTCGTCGATGCCGTTGGCCCGGAGCGCCCGCCATTTATAATGATCCCCCCCAAGCCACATATAGGCAAGATCGGGAAAACGCCGGTCATCGGCAATTTCCTTTGGAATAAGATGACAGTGATAATCGAAAATCGGTTCACCCGAGGCCGCCTCATGGTAAAGTTTTAGCGCTGTTTTATTTTTAAGAAGAAAATCCCTGTCCATAAATTTTTTCATCTTATTTCTCCTGAGTCGTTATTGGTTTTATAGTATCAGATTTCTTAAGCAATATTCTACCCATTACGGCCGCCATGGTTTGCTGAAACAGTATTCCAAGCACGGTTGGCAGGGCGGCGGCAGGCGGAAAAAATTCGATGGCTATGGTGGTAGCAGCGCTGATGTTACGGAGTCCCACGGAAAAAAACAGGGTAATCTGTTTTTCGTTTTTAAGCCTTCCCGTCATGCTGACAAGTTTTGATAAAATATATCCCAGCGCCGCAAGGAATATGCATAGTGCCGCGACGATCCAGACATGGGGATCATCAAAGTGAACCCTGGGCGCTACCGGTGATGAATTTGCGGCAATCACGAGAATCAGGCAGAGTTTTGACACGGGGTTTAAATAGGGACACGCTGCGGCCGGAACCTTTCCCCTGCTCAGTTCGTTAACGGCAACGCCGATAATCGTGGGAATTACCACCATTAAAACCAGCGAAACGCCTATTCCCGTCATGTCCAGGTTTACCCGGGAACTCATCAAAATGGACATGGTAAAGGGGACTACAAGGGGGGCCAGCAGGGTATCCAGCAGGATCAGGGTCAGGCAGAGGGCGCTGTCGCCCCGAAAAATGGTAACCCAGATAAAGCCCGAAACGGCTGTCGGGACCGAATAAAGCAGTATAAACCCCGAAACGGTGTCCGGATCGGCCCTGAAAAATACGGAGGAGACGATCAGGGCTGCCAGCGGCATGAGTACATGAGATGTAAGAAAAAACAGCGCTATCCCCAGAGGTTTTTTTAACGTGCCGCCGAATTCCCGGACCCTGAGCTTCAGCGCTCCCGAGAGCGTCATAATCCCAAAAAGCAGGGGAACCAGGGGCCGCAAGTTTATAAAAAAAGCCGGCAGTAAAAATCCCATGACAACACCCAAAGGGGTCAGTATGGGCATCATCCGTTCCATGCCGGCATTTATCACATGGGCGGTTTCTGCGGGGCTTCGTCTTTTATCCATAAAAATTTATTTGAAGTTTACTATCTTTTGTGATATAATTAAACCATGGGTGTCATCTATAATCGAATTTTTCAGGGTGTTTTTAATCTCGGCGCCAGGGTACTCCCCTGGCATAAAGCAATCCCCGTGGAAGGGGCGGGCGTTATCGCCCAAATTCCCGATCTGCTCAAGAAAAACGGGGTGGGTAAGCCGCTTGTGGTCACCGATCCGGGGCTTATCAAGGCGGGTATTGCCCCCAGGGTGACTGCCGTTCTGGATAAGGCCGGTATCCCCTATGCCCTTTACGGCGATGTAGAGGCAAACCCCTCGGTGAATACCGTCAACACTATCCAGAAATTGTATCTGGCGGAGAAATGCTCGGGCTTTATCGCCATCGGGGGCGGTTCTTCCATGGATGCCGCCAAAGGCGCCGCCGCCAGGGTCGTGTTTCCCAAACGTACGGTGAATCAGCTTGGGGGGCTTCTCAAGGTATCGAAAAAAATTCCGCCCTTTATTGCCGTGCCCACCACAGCCGGTACCGGCAGCGAGACTACCATTGCCGCCCTTATCACCGATACGGCAACCCATCACAAATATGCAATCATGGACCTCCATCTGATTCCCCGCTATGCGGTGCTGGACAGCGAATTGACCGTGGGGCTTCCCCCTTCGATAACCGCCGCAACCGGTATGGACGCCCTGACTCATGCGGTGGAGGCGTATCTCTGCTGGACCTATAACACAAAAGAGAGCATACAATTTGCGCTGGATGCGGTAAAAAGTATTTTTGCAAACCTCGAAAAAGTCTACAAAAACGGTAAGGATATTGAGGGGCGGCAGGCAATGCTGACTGCTTCATACAAGGCAGGTTTCGCCTTTACCCGCGCCGGAGTGGGAAATGTTCACGCCATAGCCCATACTCTGGGCGGATTGTACAACACTCCCCACGGCCTTGCCAATGCAGTGATACTCCCCGTGGTGCTGGAAGATTACGGCAAGAAGGTCTATAAAAAGCTTGCACGGCTCGCGGAAACGGCGGGATTGGTTTTGGAGAATTCCGCTTCCGATGAGGCAAAGGCCAAAACGTTTATCGCCGCCATTTATGCGATGAATGAACGGATGGGAATCCCCAAAGGCTTTGATTTTATCAAGGATGAGGATATTTCCAAGATGACAAAGTGGGCAACCAAAGAAGCCAATCCGCTGTACCCTGTACCGGTGGTTTTTAATCAGGCTCATTTCCGCGCGGTCATAGAACGCCTGCGGATAAAGCAGCCGGGAAAATAATGGCTTTTCATATAACCGTCGATTGCATCGGCTGTACCGCCTGCGCCCGCGCCTGCCCTGTTTTTGCCATCTCCGGCGGGAAGGGCGCACAGCACACGATAAACCCAAAGCGCTGTGTTGAGTGCGGGGTCTGCGGCAGGATATGCCCCAAAGCCGCCGTCGCCGATTCCGGAGACAGGGTCATTGCTGCGGTAAAACGTTCACTGTGGCCCAAACCGAAAATCGATGCGGAACTGTGCAGCGCCTGCTCGATCTGCGTCACCGACTGTACCGCAGGCGCGTTAAAAATCTCATTGCCAACCTTCCGCAGCGATATTCATGTTCATGCGGAACTTTTTGCCCCGCAAAAATGCGTCGCCTGCGCCATCTGCGAAAAGCACTGCCCGCTTGACGCTATCACCATGCAGGCGCCGGAGGCTGCGCCGGTTATTGTGCCGGCCGATGCCGCAGCCACAGCCGCGACCGATGCCGCTCCGTCAGAAAGGGCTGTTTCATGAAACACGCCGGTTATCCGCTGCCGTTATATGCAAAAATCGATCTTACCGGCGGTACCGTAGAAGATTTTCCGATACCCGAAGATTATTTTAAGAAATTCCTCGGCGGTAAAACTCTGGCGGCCCGCCTGCTTCTGGATCTGTTTCCCCAGGGGGCCGATGCGCTTGACCCGCAAGCGGTTATCATCATCAATACCGGGCCGCTCAACGGAACCGGCGCCCCCTCATCAAGCCGTTTTAACATGTCCTTTAAAAATGTTCTTTCAGGGGGAATTGCTTCGTCAAACTGCGGCGGTTTGTTTGGCGTAATGATGAAGCGGGCAGGGTATGACGGGATCATTATTTCAGGGCGCGCCGCCGTTCCTTCGCGGATTGAAATTGTCGACGGAACGGTTTCGGTTATCAACGCCGAAGAACTCTGGGGCCTTGATACCGAGGCGGTCCAGGAAAAACTGCCCCATCATTTCGGCAAGCTGGTGATAGGCCCCGCCGGGGAAAACCTTGTGCGTTATGCATCAGCCGCTTCGGGGGAACGCATGGCAGGCAGGTGCGGCGGCGGCGCGGCGCTTGGATCAAAAAACCTTAAGGCCCTCAGCGCCTACGGCACAAAAATGCCGCCGGTCTACAATCAGGAAAAATTCAAACCATTTTTAAAAAAATGGATTACCTTTATCAGGAACCATCCGATGACCGGCGACGCACTGCCCCATTACGGGACGGTGGGTCTTGTGAACAAGGCCAATGCCTCCGGGGCGCTGCCGGTTCACAACTTTACCTACGGCTATTCCGAAACGGCGGATGCGGTAAGCGGCGAAACCCTCGCGGAGACCCTGCTGACCCGAAACAGCGGATGTATAAGCTGCCCGATACGCTGTGAGCGGCGGGTCATGCTGAAAAGTACGCCGCGTGAAATGGCTGGCGGCGCGGCCATAGCGGATGCTGCAACGGAAGACGGCGAACGGGAAATAAAAGGCCCTGAATATGAAACGGCGGGGTTCTTTGGTCCCAATATTGATGCGGCGGATCTTCCCGCCGTAATCCGCCTCAATTATATCTGCGACATACTCGGCATGGATACAATTTCCGCCTCTTCTTCAATCGCCTTTGCCATGGAGCTCAAAGAAAAGGGCATCGCAGATTTCGGCCTTGAATTCGGCGATGTAAAAAATATCGAGGAAATTCTTTACAAGATAGCGCGGCGGGAAGGCGTATATTCCGATATCGCCAACGGCAGCAAATGGATGAGCGAAAAATACGGTCACAAAGAATTTGCCATGAACGCCAAGGGCCTTGAGATGGCCTCTTACGAGCCGCGCCGCTCCGTCGGCATGGGCCTCGGTTACGCGGTGAGTAACCGGGGCGGCTGTCACCTCAACGGCGGCTACCTTGCCCTGCTGGAATCTGTCGGGGTGCTTTCCCTTGATGCGCAAAGCCCGTCAAGCAAAGCCGAGCTGACGGTTTTTATGCAGGATGCACTTGAATCGGTTTCCGCCGCAGGTTTTTGCCTTTTCTCCGCCCAAACCTTTGTGCCCGGCATTCTTTTTCATCTGGGACCGAATCACCCTGTTACCCGTATCGCCGGCAAAGTGATGACCCATGCAGGTCTTGTTGTGCGTCTGCTCCTCGGCATAAAACCCCTGCTTCACTTTAATTCATTTTTCCTGCTTCCCCATGCCGAAGCGATCCGGCTTGCAACGGGAATCCCGATGTACACGGGGAGTTTTTTAAGGTTAGGTGAACGGAGTTACAACCTGGAGCGCCTCTTTAATCAGCGGGAAGGGCTTTCAGGCGCCGATGATTCTCTCCCCGGCCGTCTTACCGAAACGCCGCAGCCGTTGGCAAAGCCATTGACAAGGCCGGAGGCCTTGCCTCATGCAGAACCGTCAATGAAACCACCGGCGCGGAAAAAGGGCGATGCAGTAGTTCCGCTGAAAAAAATGCTCAAACAATATTACAAAGTCCGCGGCTGGGATGCCGCCGGGCGGATTCGGGAGAGAAAATTAAAACGGCTTGGGATAACGGTTTGAATCAGGGCCTTTAAGGAAAATATATGCCGGATAAAATCAAGGTTACATACCGCGGGGCGCTTGCCCCCCTCACAAAATGCGCGGAGGAAATGGTCGAGGCTGCCATTGTAAAAGACGTTATGCGCCATGTAAAAACAAACTACGGCGCGGCGGCGGAAAAAATTGCAAAGACCATGGTCATTGCAGTAAACGGGCACAGTATCCTTCATCTTGATATGTACAAGACCGCCCTTGGCAAGGGTGATGTAGTAAGTTTCCTGCCTATCTGCGGCGGCGGTTGATCTCAGATGAATTTTGATCGCTATGCCCGGCAAATCGCCTTTGAAAAAATCGGCAGGGACGGTCAGCAAAAAATCTGTGCGTCACGGGCGGCGATCATCGGCCTCGGCGCGCTGGGGACAGTTATCGCCGATGAACTTTGCCGCGCAGGCGTTGGCTTTTTACGGCTCATAGATCGCGATGTAGTTGATATAAGCAACCTTCAGCGGCAGGTTCTCTATACCGAAGACGACGCCCGTGAGCAGATACCCAAGGCCTTTGCCGCCTATGCGCATCTTTCAAAAACCAATTCCGAAATAAAAATGGAACCGGTCTTTGCCGATGTAAATTCTTCCAACATTGAAGCCTTTGTTTCCGGTGTCGATCTTGTCCTTGACGGCTCCGACAATTTCGAACTTCGTTACCTCTTAAACGAAGCCTGCCATAAACACCATATCCCGTGGATCTATGGAGGCGCCGTCGCTGCCTCGGGAAGCGTCATGAATATTCTTGACGGCGGCCCCTGTTTCCGCTGCCTGCTGCCGGAAGTTCCTGCGCCCGGATCATATCCTGTCTGCGCAACATCAGGGGTATTGAACATGATCACCGGAATCGTCGCGTCAATAGAAGCCGCAGAGGCCGTCAAGATACTCTCAGGCTCTCAGGCGGTTTCAAAAAAGTATCGTGCCATAGACCTTTGGGAAAATACGTTTGACGCTGTCGAAGTACACAAAAACCCGGACTGTCCTGTCTGCGGAAAAGGGCAATATGAATTCCTTGGGAAAAGCAGGGGCGCCTATACGACTTCCCTCTGCGGCAGGGATGCCATTCAGGTCGTTCCTGAAAAACCTGCAGAAATCGACTTTGCCGCATTCGCCGCCGCCCTTGAAAAAACCGGCGCAGTAAAATGCAGCCCTTTTATGCTCAGCTTTGACGACGGTAAAACTGCTTTCAATCTGCTCAAAGACGGCAGGGCGATTATTAAAAATGTAAAAGACGAAAAACAGGCCAAGGCGGTGTATGCCGAATATGTCGGGCTGTAGGAACTGATAGCTTTTATTCGATTAATGTCCTTCTTTTTACTGTAATCGGCGCCTAAGCTCCGCATTCTCACGTTCCATTTCCTCAAGCGCTTTTTGGTTTTTAGCTTCACCTTCCGCTAAGCCCTCAGAGCGGCCTTTTGCCAAGCCCTCTGCTAAACCCTCAGAGCGGCCTTCAGCTAAACCTTCTGCCCTGCCCTCGGCTTGGGCTTCTTCACGCAGTTCTTCCTTTTCAGTCTCATCATCAATCTTACGAAGCCACTTGTGATATGCTATGTCCCGCCGCCGCTCGCTCCAACTTAAGGTTTTAAGCACCGTAACCGCTTTTCCTACTTCAGGATGTTTTCTTGCCAGCATATCATATTCCCCCTCGGTCTTGCATTTGAAAAACCGCATCCATGCCCAAACCGGATCTTGTTCATCTTCCCTGGGCAGCTTCGGTAATTCAAGTATAATCACTTTTAACAGATCCGTAAACCGGTTTCCCGTCCTTTCGTTTAAAAGCGAATACGAGTTAAGGTACTGTGTCTCCTCCGGAACCAAAACATGGTCACAGATAACAATGCTGATTACCTGGTTGAGTTTTCCCCACTTTTCCCCGGATTTCAATTGTTCCCAGAACAGTTTCGAGAAATAGTAGATGATACGGTTCCTCATTTTTTGGGTCTTTTTAACCTGTAGTTCGATATGCAAGACCTTTCCCGACCGGGTATTGAGCCTGACATCCACGATGCCGCTTTTGTCCTTTTTGAAAATTCGTTTCAGGAAAGGATTGACAATGGTCAAATGACCGTACTCTTCCTCCGGTATATTCAGAACCGTTTTGAGGAAAGCCGTAACAATGTCAATGTTGCGTTGATCCCCGAAAATGAGAGAGAAAATGTAGTCCATAAGCGGTGAAAGCAATGTGTTTTCCATGAAAACCTCCACCCTCTATATGGCACCAGCATGTGAGTTGCTTTAGTGAATTTGGAAAAATCGTAAAAAAAAGAACAATTTGTATCATCCGCAGCGAGAGGGAAACCGGAATACTAATTTAAGGGGCGATTGTTTAAAAATTTGTTGAAACGCTTGTCAATATAGGTGCATATCTCAGTCTTTATATCTTGCCGTAAGCCAAGTATCAATTGCGAAAGCGAATACCCTGAATCCTGCTCTTCGGTGTCGAGAACCGGCAAAAACAATTGAAAAATTTCGACATTCAATGCTTCTGCAATTTTAGCCATTGTTTTGTCACTTACCCAGGATCGGCAGCATTCAACATCATTGATAGTTTGTGTTGAAACTTCAACCAGCTCCGCAAGACGCTCCTGTGAAATGCCGAGATGCTTTCGGTTAAACCTGATATTTGATGACAATAATTTTCGTAAATTTTCCGCTTCGATGTTACTACCTCTGTTTATCAGAATATGGCAATAGTTGTTATTGACAACAAGAGGAGATTCAGATGAAAAAGGCATTTATTAGTACCGCCATCATGGCTCTTTGTGTCATGACACTTGCGGCTCAGGCAAAGCCCCGGCTGGCGATTCTGCCCTTTACCGGCGGAGCCACAGCCGATGCGGAAGCCATAGCGGAATTCTTTTCTTACGAGGATGAGATTAACAAGGTTTTTATTCCGGTTCCGCGGACCAGTGCAGTAACGGCGATCATGAAGGAGCAGCAGTTTCAGCGGTCGGGCTTAACCGACTCCGATACCATCGCTGCTCTGGGAAAACAGCTTAACGCAGACTATGTTCTTGCAGGTCATATCACTTCTCTTGGAAACAGCAAACTGCTGTTGATAACGATAGTCCATGTAGAACAGCTCAGGCAAATTGCCGGCGATTACCGTGAATACCAGCAGATAGAAAGCGTGGTGGACATGATGGGCGATATGGCAAAACGTATAGGACAGGCGGTGCGTACCGATGTCTCCCGGCTGCCGCGCCTTGCCGTTCTTCCCTTTAATGTGCCTGCCGGGGTGAACGCCCAGGATGCGGAAGTCCTTGCCCAGTTGTTGGCAACAGAAGTAGCCAATAGCGGGAAGTATGCGGTTTTCCCCCGAACCAGGTCGATAGAGCAGGTAATGAAGGAACACCACATTGAACGTTCGGGTCTTACCGATGCCGACAGCATCAGGATAATTGGCGAGGCGGTAAACGCCCAGTATGTTCTTTCGGCAAGCGTACGGAATGTTGGGAAAGATAATTATTTTTCGGGATCAATATTACATATAGTTGAAGCAAGCCAGGGTCAGGGTGACCGCAGAAAATACCAGACCATAAACGAAGGCATTAAACTGATGCCTGAGCTTGCCCGCGTAATAACCGGCGGAACTGCGCCGAGCAATATTCAAGCCCCTGCCGCCATGGTTCTGGTTCCTGCGGGCAGCTTCCAGATGGGAAGCAATAACGGTGATAGTGATGAAAAGCCGGTACATTCGGTAACGATAAGCAAGCCATTTTATATGGGAAAGTATGAGGTAACGCAGAAAGAGTGGATGGAGGTAATGGGGACAAACCCGAGCAACAGGAAGGGCGATAACCTGCCGGTAGAGCAGGTAAGCTGGAATGACGCGGTTGAATA
>JAISJS010000043.1 GCA_031261385.1 Treponema sp. | reverse complement strand
GAGGCATGGCTTCCGCTGGCCATGTCGGCTTTTTCCAAAGGTTTTACCGCCTCCTGGGATGCTGCCGCGGCCCGCCTGGCCCGCGTTGCCGAGACCGAAGCGGTTGAATTTACCATCATTGAGGACGCCTGGGCCAGTTATCCCCCGACGTCCATACCGTCAGAGGATTTTCAGTTCAGCCAGCCGGCGGAAACCCGTGTGTCCGCCGCATCGGACAGGGCAATCAAAGCCTATATCGACCGCGAACTGCCCCCGCTGATTGCCGCCATGCAGAGAAGGCTCCGCGAAACCCCGACGGCGGCCCTGTATACCCAGCTGGGAATTTTGCAGGTCCGTTCCGGCGCCTTTGCCGACGCCCGGTCTTCCTTTGAACGGGCCGCCGGCATGAACTATGTCCCGGCAATGGTCAATATGGGGAACCTCCTCCTGGCAAACCGGGACTTTAACGGCGCGGAAAACTGGTACAAGCGGGCCCTGGCGCTGGATAAAGACAACCGCGCGGCAAACCGGGGCCTTGAACAGGTCAGGGAAGAACGGGAGTAGGCTGAGTTGAAGAATACACAGGTGCCTGTTTTACTTTTGATTATTTTTGAAGTATCGTTTTCTCCGTCACTTTTTGCCGAGCAGGAACTGGCGTTCCGGCTCCTCCCCGGCGCGGCAATTCCGCTTGGCAGGCCGAATATCAGCGCGGGCTTTGGGGCGGGTGGATCATTTGACTGGACCATGTTTCCGTTTGCCGGCCTTACCATTGGAGGGGGCTATGCGGGGCTTCCGGTAAAGGACGGCACGATGCTCACACTTCTGGAGGGGAAGGCAGGCCCGCTGGGGCAGTACCGCATTACCGACCGGTTTACCGTGCGCGGGGAGGGCAGCATCGGTTTTAACCGGAAAACGTGGGGGGAGTATACCGATTCAGGCCTGCTCCTTGGGGGAATGCTTTCGGCAATTTTTCATATTTCTCCCTACCTGCAGGTTCTGGGTTACGGCGCCTATACCCACTACGCCTATACCGCCGGGCCCCCGATGCAGACATTCATGGTCGGCGCGGGAATAAGCCTTAATCTTTCGGAAATTCTCGGGCGGAAAACCAGGGTCTCCGGGGTTAAGACCCTGCAGCACATGATTTTCCCCGTGTCCTATGCCTGGTACGAGGAAAACCCCGTGGCGATGGTGACGGTCACCAACGGGGAGCCCAATGCCATTACCGCAGTAGAAGTGTCCCTCTTTCTGGAGCAGTACATGAACGAGCCAACCCTTGGGGCGGTGATCCCCCTGCTCTCCAGCGGGGAATCGGTCGAGGTTCCGGTAACGGCCTTTTTCAACGGCTCCATGCTGGATCTGACCGAAAACATCGACGCCAACGCCCGCTTCATCATCGACTACCGGAGCCTGGGCAGCCTGAAAAGCGCCGAAATCCCCGTCCGGATCCCAATCTACCACCGCAATGCGATGAGCTGGGACGATGACCGGCGGGCGGCCTCGTTTGTTTCCGCCCGTGACCCGACAGCGGCTCTTTTTGCCCGCCTGACTGCGGTAGCGGTGGAAGACCGCATGAAGCCCGATCTGAGCCGCAACATCCAGTACGCCCTTGGCCTCTTTGAAGCCCTGCAGGTATACGGGATCAACTACGTGATCGATCCGGCAAGTTCCTATGTGGAAATGTCCGGAGACGCCATGAGCCTGGACAGCCTTAACTACCCCTACCAGACCCTGTTTTTCCGCGGCGGCGACTGCGACGACCTTTCCATACTTTTTTGTTCACTTTTAGAGGTACTCAAGATCGATACGGCCTTTATCACCGTTCCGGGCCACATCTACATGGCCTTTGACAGCGGCATGACGGCGGAGGAAGCCCGTACCCGCTTCAGCGTTCCCGGCATTGACCCCGCCCGGGATTTTATCTATGAAGGGGGCCGGGTCTGGATGCCGCTTGAGATCACCGTTCCCCAGGCGGGCTTTTTCCAGGCATGGCGCATCGGCGCCCGTGAATGGAAATCCGCCGCCGCCGAAGCAAAGCTCTATCCCCTGAAAGACGCCTGGATCCTCTATCCGCCGGTCAGCGTCCCTGGCGCCGGCCGCCGCCGTCCCACCATGCCCGCCGAATCGGCCCTCACCGCCGCCTTTGACTCCTCGCTCTCAACATTTATCAACCGTACCGGGAAGCGGTGAAGGGGCTTGACCTGTTGTTTGCCGCCCTTTATGGTTAGTCTATGCTGAAGGCAGCTTTTCCCGGGTCATTTGATCCGCCGACATTGGGGCACCTCAATATCATCAGACGGGCGGCGGACATTTTTGATGAGCTTGTCGTGGTCGTGGCGGAGAATCGCCAAAAAAAATACCTTTTTTCCGCTGAAGAGCGAATTTCGATGATGAAAGGTCTTATTGCCGACCGGAAAAACGTGACCGTGGAACTTTGTGATTCACTTATCGTGGATTTCCTGCAAAAACGGGAAATTCCGCTTCTGGTACGCGGTGTGCGCGGAGTTGACGATTTTTCTTATGAATTTGAGCTTTCCATGATGAATAAGGCCCTGGATTCCCGGATCGAGACGATTTTTATGACCACAGACCCGGAATATTTTGTGCTGCGGTCATCATCAATAAAGGAATTGGCTTCTTTCCACGGAAATGTTGCGGGGATGGTCCCGCCGCTGGTGGCAGAGGCATTAGCGAAAAAGTTTAAGTAACTTGACATAAAACGGGTTTTTTGTTAGACTCGTTTTGATATTATAGAGAGGTTTATATGGCTGTACCCAGATTTAAAACGTCGAAGGCGAGGACTCGCCGACGGCAGTCGATTAACATGAAACTTACCGCTCCCACGATGATTGAATGCAGTTCCTGCGGCAACAAGGTTTTGCTGCACCGGGTATGCCCAAAATGCGGTTTTTATCGGGGAAAGCAGGTAATTGTTCCTGAATCGAAAGTTTAACGAGGAAATTTCAAAATTGGTTATTTTGAAATTTTTTCTTGCAGAAACGTTACAGTTTTTGCCTTAAATTAAGGTTGCGATTTCAAAATTTGATATTTTGTAATCGCCGCTATTTTTACGCGACAGAGGGGATGCAAGATGGATGATTTGTTTGAGAAGATCAAGAAGCTTATCGCCGACAAACTGGAAGTTGATGTAGGGAAGATAACCCTGGACGCCTCTTTCCGTCAGGATCTCGGCGCCGACAGCCTGGACACCTACGAATTGGTGTATGCCATCGAGGAAGAAATGGGTATTTCCATTCCTGATGAAAAAGCCAATGAATTTGAAACTGTCCGGGACGCCTACGAGTATATCAAGTCACAGCAGAAGTAGCTTATGGCGGCCCCCAAGAAGTCCCCTGCGGATTATCCGGATGAGGGGGGCCGGAAACTCCCTGCTATAGACCCGGAGCGAAAAAAACAGTTGGCGGCTTTTCAAAAGACCGCGCATGTCAGGTTCAGGAGCCTTGAGCTTTTGAACCTTTCTTTCATGCACCGGTCCCTGTCCAATGAAACAGACTGCAAAATCAACAATGAACGGCTCGAATTCCTCGGCGACGCCATCCTCGGCGCTGCGACGGCAACGCTGCTCTACGAAAATTTCCGCAGCAAAAACGAAGGTGAACTTGCCAAGATAAAATCCGTCGTCGTTTCCGAGGATATCCTTGCCGGCATTGCCCGCGTTTTGCAGATCGATACGATGCTGCTGCTGGGCCATGGCGAAGAACTTTCCGGCGGCCGCACCAAAAAGGCCCTCCTCGCCGATGCGATGGAAGCCCTTATCGGGGCGTTGTACCTTGATTCCGGATATAAAGACGCTCTTGTTTTTGTCAAACGCTTCATCGGCCCCGAAATAGACCGGGTTGTAGAAGAAAATTACCATCAGGATTACAAGTCCCTGCTGCAGGAATTAAGCCAGCGTCTGTTCCGCTCATACCCTGTATACCGCCTGACCAAGCGTTCCGGCCCCGAGCATGAACGGTTTTTCTGGATTGAAGTAACCGTCAACGGAAAAGTCTACGGTCCCGGCATGGGCCGCAACAAAAAAAGCGCCGAGCAGGAAGCGGCCAAGTTGGCGTATGACAGTAATTCTAAATTTGAAGAAATGTAACCACGAACCACACGAAAGACACTAACAAAGATAAGAAACCCGAAGCTCTAAACCCCTCGTTCGTACTGTTAGTGGGGTTCGTGGTTACATATAAAATTGTTTCTTGTCGTTTTTCCATAAAGGGCGTATAATCTTTGCATGTGTAAGCGTATTGTTGGTTTAGGTATCTGCATCATGTTATGCATGGTGTCGTGTGCATCTCAGCCGCCGGTTGCTGCCGGAAACTCGCTTGATGAGGCATTATCCGGCATTGCAGCATATTACGCGGAAAATCTGCCTCAAAACACCAAAATAGCGCTTGTTGATTTTGAAGCAGATACGCAATTGCTTGGCGATTATATTTACGAGGAACTCTGGATACAATTTGAGGATCATTCGTCATTTCTGCTGGTTGAACGGCAAAATCTGCCGCGAATACAGCAGGAGCTGGCATATCAATATTCCGGTATGGTGAGCGACGAATCGATGCAGTCTATCGGGAAACAGTTTGGACCGCAGACGCTTATTTATGGCAAAATTACACAAATGGGCAAAGAATTCCGGCTTGTCGTCCATGCAACAGATGTGGAACAGGCGGTCACCAGCCTCCGGTCGGCAATGGTGATTCCTGACCGGCGTTTTGCGGCTCTTCTGGAAAAACCGTCAGGCAGCACGACGGGGGTAAGCATGGCAAATGTCCTGTACTCCGGCGCGGATAATCCCTGGAAATTTACGGTGCAGACAGACAAAAGCGCTGGTGAGTACCACGAAGGCGAATACATGACGCTGCGTATCCATTCGGAAAGGGATGCGTATTTCAAGGTGACCCACATTGATGTAAATGGCAATGCGCAGGTTATTTATCCGGTAACACCGGCTGACAATAATTTTATCAAAGCCAGCGTTACCCGGCAGATTCCCGATAATACCCGGTTCAGAATGACCAAACCATACGGCGAAGAAACGATACTTGTCGGCGCTTATGAAAAGCCGTTTGTTGTCCAGGATAGCCAGGCTGCGCCCTTAACGAACCAAATGCTGGTACGGGGGCTTGTCGTGGAACTTGAAAATGCCCATACGGAAATGAGCCCTGTTGCCACAGCGAATTTTACGTACCGGATTGCACCGTGAAAACTCTTGACGATAATTATATTTTTTTGCATATTTATTGTGTAGGTGGGTAAAATGGTTACCGTAAAAGAATCACTTGAACAAATAAAGAAAGAAGTTCCCGTCCTTTTCGGAGAAGATGTTTCGGACATTAGGCTTGAAGAAATAGATGGCAGTGACGCTAACGCTGAATATTATTTAACTATTTCATTTCTTATTCCGAATAAAAATGTACCTGCGGGCTGGGCGTCACTTACCAATGGACTAAACACCCCATACGTCCGTCAATATAAAAATATTGTTGTCAATAAGGAAAATGGTGCTATTATTTCAGCTAAGATACATAAAGATGCATGAAGTAATATTAGATTCAAATATTTTCATCCTGTTTTTCGCAGGACAGATAAACCCAAATCGCATATCAAAATATTGTCGAAACGCACTTTATGTTAGAGAAGATTTTCTTGTACTGACAAGTATTTTGGATAATTATGATACCATATTAACCTGTCCGAATATTCTAACGGAGGTTGATAATATTTTGAATCGAATCACCGGGGAAGATAAAAATAAATATCTTTCACTAATAAGGGGAATATTCAACCGGAGTGTGGAAAAATATATTGAATCTCAAAAATCTGCCGCCGAATGGTATTTTACAGATCTTGGATTGGCCGATTCTTCGATATTAACAATGGCAAAAGATGCAGATTTATTAATTTCAGGTGACAGCAGACTTTGCGATATCGCCAAGTCAATGCAAATAAATATATTTGATTTTAAAGAATATCAAAATAAAAAATTGGATGGACTAGAATATATTCCGGAAATCTTTACACAGTAGATTTTAAAACCGCCTTGATTCTTCCTCAATATCTCTTGTTCAAATTCCCCGCAATCTCCAGCAGTTTTTCCCGGGTATTTTGCGCAGGATCGTCCAAAACAGTTTCCAGTAATTCATTAAGAATAATCCCCATGGTCTTTCCCGGTTTGACGCCGGTTTCCATAAGGTCCTTTCCGGTGATTGCAAGATCTTTGAGGGAAAAAGCCCGGCTTCCCGCCATGATCTGGTCTACGCGGCTTATCAGCGGGAGAAGCAGTTTTTTATCCGGCTCTGTCCCCGCCATTCCATAGGCGTCGGACAGACGGAGGCGGTAGAGGTTTTCAAGGTGTTCTTCCCCTGCGCGGATGATAAAGCGGCGGACTGCGGCGTCGCTCCAGTTTTCTTCATAATGAAACATGTGCTCGGCAATAAGGTGGACGGTCTCGTCGATTACCGCGTTGGGGTAGCGGAGCCTTCCGAGGATGGCCTTGGCCATTTTTGCCGATATGGCTTCGTGTCCGTGAAACGTCCAGATGCCGTCTTCATCAGGTTTTCGTGCGGAAGGTTTTCCCAAATCGTGAAAAAGGGCGGCAAGCCGCACCGTGTGCGGGTAATTTTCTTTGGCGGCATAATCGCAGGCCAAAAGGGAATGATCCAGTACATCAAAATGATGATACCCCTTTTGGTCGATGCCCCTGCACCCGGCAAGTTCGGGAAGAATTAATTGCAAGAGGCCGGTTTCTTCCATGAGCCGTAAAGCGATTGACGGCTTTGGCGAACCGATGATTTTATCAAGCTCATCCCGGACCCGTTCCGGGGAAACTCCTGCGGTGACTTTTAAAGCGCCGTTAATAGCTGCAAGGGTAGGCTGGTCGATGGCAAAGCCAAGCTGCGAGGCAAAACGGACTCCCCGCAAAGGCCGCAGCCCGTCTTCGGCAAAACGTTCTGCCGGATTTCCCACACAGCGGATCAGATGCTTTTTGATGTCCGCCGCCCCGCCAAAGGGATCAACCGCTTCGCTTCCATCGAGGGGAAGGGCCACGGCGTTCATCGTAAAATCACGGCGGGAAAGATCATCTTCAATCGTGGCGGCAAAATAAACCTGATCCGGGTGGCGGCCGTCACGGTAATCGGACTCGGTCCTGAAGGTGGTAACTTCAAGAGCATGGCCTTTAAAATGGACGGTGACGGTTCCGTGTTTAATCCCGGTGGGGATAACCTTTCCCCTTGGGACGGAGGTACGGAACATCGCGATTACTTCTTCCGGCCGGGCTGAGGTGGCCAGATCCCAGTCCTGGGGCTTTTCCCCGCGAATAAGATCACGGACTGCCCCCCCAACCAGGTACACTTCCTGCCTGTGGCTGCCAAAAATAGCGGCAATTTCCTTTAATATGGGATGAATCTTTGTCTTCACCGTACTCCCTTCCGTATAGAATATACTGAAAAAACAGCATATATTATATCGGTATGCGGGGTATCGTGTTTACCGGCGGGGAGGGCCCGTCTTCTGAAATTTGCCGCTGTCTTGCCGGGGAATCCCATCCGTCAGCAATACCTGCTACCAATAACGGCAAAACCATTATCGCGGCGGCAGATTCGGGACTTATTGCCGTGGAAAATGCAGGGCTTACGGCGGACTGGATCACCGGCGACATGGATTCCCTTGACGATCAAAAACGGCTGGAAAAATACCCGGCGGATCGGATTGTGCGCAGCCCTGTTGATAAGGACTTTACCGATACCGAGCTGGCTTTTTCTGTACTTCGGGAAAAAGGCTGCGATGAAATTTGGCTTGTTGGGGGCGGCGGGGGCAGAATCGATCACCTGTTTGCGATACGGTCCCTTTTTGAGCGGGAGATTTTTCCCTGCCGGTGGATAACCGCCCGGGAGGATATTTATTGTATTGAGGGCCCGGGGGAATTGAACGCCGGTAAAAGCGCCGGAAAAAGCCTGGTATCGGTCTTTCCTTTGGGAAACGGTCCCTGGAAGGCGACAAGCCGCGGCCTCAAGTGGCCATTGGATAATCTCGTTTGGGACCGGGGTTTTTTCGGTGTGAGCAATGTTGCCGTTGACGGACCTTTTTCGATTAAAGCGGAACAGGGGCGTTTTATGGTGATTACGCCGTTGGAAGAATGAAGAATTTTGACCGCGAAGTCGAATAAGTAAAAGAAGTAAGAGAAGTAAGAGAAGAGAGATATTTTTTATCTTTCCCCCCCTTATTCGACTTTTTCGACTTTGCGGTTCGATACTCTTTTCTTTGTGGTTAGTAGTAAGGTGGAGCAGGTATGGCAGCGATTATTATTGACGGGAAGGCGGTTGCCGCGAAGGTGCGGGAAAGCGCAAAGCTCAGGACTGCGGTTCTGAAAGAAAAGGGCATAGTTCCCTGTCTGGCAGTTGTCCTTGTCGGGGAGGACCCGGCGAGCCTTTCCTATGTAACGGGTAAAGAGAAGGCCCTTGCCGAGGCGGGAATGTTAGGCAGGGATATCAGGCTCCCTTCAGCAACAAGTGAGGCGGAACTTTTATCGCTTATCGAAACACTCAATGCCGATGCTTCGGTGCACGGTATTTTGGTTCAGCTTCCCCTGCCAAAGCATATCAACGAGGACCGGGTGATTACTGCGATTGATCCTGTAAAGGACGTGGACGGTTTTCACCCTGTTTCGGTGGGGAACATGGTGTTGGGTCGGCCGGGGTTTCTTCCGTGTACCCCTCACGGGGTGCTCGTGCTGCTGCGGGAGCTTGCTATTCCGCTTTCCGGGGCCCATGCGGTGGTGCTGGGGCGATCCAATATTGTCGGGAAACCTTTGGCCAATCTTCTTTCCCGCCGGGATGTGAACGCTACGGTAACGGTGTGCCATACCGGGACCAAAGATTTGGCAAAGTATACCCGGGAAGCGGATATCCTTATCGCTGCGGCGGGAAGGCCGGGCCTTGTCACCGCAGATATGATAAAATCGGGCGCCGCAGTGATCGATGTCGGGGTAAACCGGGTTTCCGATCCCCGGTCGAAAAAAGGGTACCGCCTTGCCGGGGACGTGGATTTTGACGGCGCCGTGGAAAAAGCCGGGTGGATTACGCCGGTGCCCGGCGGGGTGGGGCCCATGACCATCGCCATGCTCATGCAAAATGTTGTAGAAGCTGCCGAGATTTATTCACGGAGTATTTCCGGTGATTGATATACAGAATACTTATGACCACCGGGATATACCGCTGGCAAAGGTCGGGGTGAAAGGGCTTGAATACCCGATCCGGGTGCTCGACAAGGTAAAAAAAGTGCAGCATACCACTGCCAAGGTTGACCTTTATGCCGACTTGCCCCGGCATTTCAAGGGCACGCACATGAGCCGTTTTATCGAAATTTTTCACGGGTACCGTGAAGATCTTTCCATGCCCCGCTTTCTCGATATGCTGCAATCTATCCGCAGGGACCTGGAGGCTGAATCTGCCTTTGGGTCGATGACTTTTCCGTACTTTATCGAAAAAAACGCCCCCGTTTCCGGCCTTCCGGGGATGATGTCCTACCAATGCCGGTATCAGGGCTGGGTACGGTCCGGCAAATCCGGTGAAATTGATGGCGAAAAACATTTTGCCGTTTCGGTTTCTGTGCCGGTGTCCACCGTCTGTCCCTGCTCCAAGGCCATTTCGGACCGGGGCGCCCATAACCAGCGGGGCATTGTTACGGTGGAACTGGAGCTGGGGCCGTTCTTTTGGCTTGAAGATATTATCACGCTGGTGGAGAAGGCCGCCTCAAGCCCGGTGTATTCACTGTTAAAGCGGGAGGATGAAAAGTTTGTTACCGAGCAGGCCTACGACAACCCCAAGTTTGTTGAAGATTTGGTCCGGGATGTGTATATTGAAATACGGGAGATGAAAATGTTTCCCAATTTTTCGGTGGAAGCGGAAAATTTTGAAAGCATTCATAACCATAGTGCATTTGCCTATGCACGTTATGACGGGGGAGGGCAGAAATAATGGACGAAAAAATGAAAAAGGCCGAACCTGCTGAAGACCCGTATGTTTCTGCCAATGCCGTCACCCGGCAGGGCATTGCCATTGCAGGGTATTTTGCGGGCGCCGTTTTAATCCTCGTCATGCAGTTCCTCGGCTTCCGCTTCTTTTTTATAGCGGGTATTCTGGGGCTTACAAGCCTTATCATCGGCCTTCGTATTCTTTTTGCAAAAGACGGAAGGAGCAAGCTGCCGGGTATAGTTCTTGTTGCCGCAGGCGCGTTATGCGCATTGTCGCGTACCCCGTTTCGTTTTATCCGTCCCATAACCGGAACCCTGCTGAGTATTTGCGCCGTCGGCTTTATTGCCCTGGGGTTCTGGAACATCATCAAACTTATCAAAATTCTCAATGGTCGTCCCGGGTGACCTATTTCTTTGAAACGTACGGCTGTCAGATGAATTCCGCAGAATCGGCGGCGCTGGATCTGGTCTGCCGTGAACGGGGCTGGACTGCGGCGGGCGATGGTGAAAGCGCCGACCTGGTGCTCCTCAACACCTGTTCGGTCCGGGCGACCGCAGAGCAGCGGGTTATGGGGCGGCTTGCCCATTATGCGGCGCTTAAAAAAAAGCGTACCGGCAGGCCGCTTACCCTTGTCGTTGCAGGCTGTATGGCGGAGCGGCTTGGGAACAGCCTTAAAGAAAAATGCCCTGCTGTTGATTATATCATGGGTACCTCCGCCCGCTCAATTTTTCCTCTTATATTGGAAGCGGTTGAGAAGGGCCGTTCTTTTGAGGAAACAATTGAACAGCCTGTTTTTTCATTTTCATCATCCCATATGGAGGCAGGGGCGTTTCGCAGCTTTGTCCCCATTATGCATGGCTGCAATAACTTCTGTTCGTACTGCATCGTCCCCTATGTCCGGGGCAGGGAAATTTCGCGTGATCCGGCTGCCATACTCGAAGAAATACGGCTCGTGGGTGAGCGGGGGGTGCGGGAGATTACCCTCCTTGGACAGAACGTCAACACCTATCAGTATGGATCTTTGGATTTTCCGGGTTTACTGCGGCTTATCGCGGCGGAACTTGAACGGGGGCCGCTAAAAGGCACCGTCCGCCGGGTCCGTTTCCTCTCGGCCAATCCCAAAGATTTTTCACAAGAGGCAATTGAAGTTATGGCGGAATATCCGGTTTTTTGCCGGCATCTGCACCTCTGCGTTCAGCACGGTTCCGACCGCATCCTTTCCGCAATGAACCGCGGTTATACCCGGGAAGCATATCTGGACTTGGTCCGCCGCATACGAAAGGCAATACCGGGTATCACTTTTTCCACAGATATTCTGGTCGGTTTCCCCGGAGAAACCGAGGAGGACCTTGAAGAGACGTTTGCGCTGATGGATGAGGTAAAGTTCCTCTACGCCTATATGTACCATTACAACCCCCGTGAAGGGACTGCCGCTTTCTTACTCCCCAACCGTGTCGAGGATGCGGTTAAAAAGGAACGTCTGGCCCGGGTCATCAAAAAACAGCAGGCGCATACCGTGGAATTGCTGAAAAGCCGGATTGGTTCCCGTGAAACGGTACTAATTGAGGGAATTTCCCGGAAAAATGCCGATGAATTAATATGCCGTACTGAAAAAGACGAGATGGCGGTAG
>JAISJS010000182.1 GCA_031261385.1 Treponema sp. | reverse complement strand
GATCGCCTGGGGCAAAAAAGCAGCAAGTTGACGATTTTCAATCTGATTTCCCGGAATTCCATTGAGCAGCAGATTGCCGCGGGGCTTCTGGTAAAGCAGAGTCTTTTTGAAGGGGTTCTTTCCAAAGCCAATACCATTAACTATGTTGACTTTTCGACCAAAGGCCGTTCTCAGTTTATTCATCAGCTTGAAGAGCTTGTCAGCGTACAGACGGCGGAAAACCGGGAGACTCAGGAAAGCGCCGCAGGGGATTCTGCCGCAGGGCAACCTGAAGCGGGACCCGCAGTTTCCCCGCAGCAGAAACAGGCTGCCGAAATGGAACAGGTGCTGAACAACGGTATGCAGTTCCTCTCCGGGCTGTTCAAGATGGCCACCGGAAAAGATTTCAATTTAAACGATCAGAAAATTGAAATTGATCCTGCTTCAGGCGAAGTGCTTCTGCGCTTTAAGATAAAGCAGTAAAAAGCTTAATCTGAATTGCAATTTTGCTTTTTTTTGAGTAAATTATATATATGAATATACAGAATCTAAAAAAAATTGGTGCAAAAAGAATCCGGCTGCTTATCATTGCGGCTTCGGTCGTTGCTGCTGCTGCGGTTCTTTGTATTGTTTTTTGGCCCCGGCCTGTGTGGTATGTGCAGGCGGATTTTGAGCGGGAATGGATCCGTATTCTGCGGCAGGTTGATCCTCCGTTTACCCGGATTAAAATCTATGACGGCGATATTCCTCAAAAGGGTCTGGGGTTCTGTATTACCGGTGATATACGCAGTTGGGCAGGGCAGGCCGGAACAGAAGGGAACGATGCGGTTCCTGCAGCGATGGCGTTCTATCCGCGGCTTTCCGACACACGGGAATACCAGGGGGCGCGTGTTTTGGCTCTGGATCCCTGGATGGTGTTTTACCGGCATGCAGGTTTGCCCCTGACCCGAAGCCGCGCCGATGGGCCGGGGGAGGGGACCTTGATTCTCCCGGGGGCAGATGAAAAAGCGGTATGGGCGTGGGCGGCGCAGAGCCTTCAAACGCAGCCCGGTGTTTTTTCTGCGGAGAGCGGGGCATGGGATGCGGCGCTTCGGGATCTGAAAAATGATTCCCGTTTTCAACCGGGGGCGGACGCTTACCGGTGGGCAGAAGCGCTGTCCCTGTTGATGCGGGCGGAAAACGCCTGGCTGTATGCTCCCTTAAGCCAGGTGCGGGAACTGCCTTCTTACCGGATGGGGCTTCTGACGGCCCAGCATTTTCCCGTAAAGTCAAACTGGAATGTATTCGGCCTGCAGGCGGATATTTTGTGGGCGGTCCCTGTCGGAAAAACGGGGCAATCAAAAAAGCAGCAGGCATGGGCGGCCTGGCTTGGCGATGCGCTCACCCAAACCGCCATTGCGGACGAACTGCGCTGGATTCCCGCTCATCCCCAGGGAGCTCCGTATAACCCCATCAGCCGGGATGCACAGCTTGCCTGGATCAGCGGTTCTTTTGTCTGGAATAAACACCCGGAGCTTTAGCTCCGTAGAAGCCCGCTCTTTTTATGCTTTTCCCTTGTCATACGGCTGCCCCGAAGCACGAGGCGCGTAGTCCTTGCCGCTGAAAAGCACCAGTGTAATCAAAGTGATGAGGTACGGCAGGATATTAAAGAACTCTGAAGGAAGGGCCTGCAGGGATTGTATGTTGACTGCGTTGATTGCCAGGGTCATGGAAAGTCCAAAGAGCAGTGAGGAGCCGAGGATTCCCAGCGGGAGCCAGCGTCCAAAGGAAACTGCCGCCAGCGCGATAAACCCCTTGCCGTTGATCGTGCTCACCGTAAATTGTATGTCCTGGGTAAGGACTATACAGCCGCCGGCGAGTCCCGCAAGGGCGCCTGAAATAAGCACGGCAATATAGCGGATTTTTATTACGTCAACACCGGCGGAAGCCAGCGCCTGGGGATGTTCCCCTGCGGCGCGGAGCCGCAAGCCTGCGGGCCGTTTGTACATTACAAACCAGGTTACCGCCAGTATGATAAGGGCTATCCACACTGTGGGGTAAATCCCGAAAATTCCCGATCGCATTCCCATGTGGTAGTTTTGACTCCGGTCCATATTGAACAGCCGCTGACAGAAAAAAACCGTGATCCCGTTGGAGAGGAGGTTGATCCCCGTGCCGGAAATAACCTGATCGGCCCGGAGGGTAATCGACGCAAAGGCATGGATAAGGGAGAAAAGGGTCCCCGCGGCAACGGAGAGCAAAAGCGCCAGCGGTATGGAGAAGCCTATTTTTGTTTCCAAAAGTACATGCGTTACGGCGGCTGCCATTGCGCCCATCGCCATAAGCCCCTCAAGGCCGATGTTGACCACCCCGGAACGTTCGCAGATCATCCCGCCGGTGGCGGCGATCAGAATGGGGGAGACAATCATGAAAGTCGATGGAACCATATTCCATAAGGTCTGTAAAAAGTTTGTCATAGGTTTTTCCTCATTCTGTTGTGGAACTCTGATCCGTTGTCTCTGCCGGGTCTTTGGTTTTTCGCTTTGCCTTTTCCTTCATCTGCCATTCAATAATAATTCTTACTCCTGCGCGGAGGGAGATAAAGACCACTACAAGACCCATAATTATCGACGTGATTTCTTTGGGTATCTGGCGGGACTGCATCAGGGGCTGGGCGGATTTGAGCATACCAAAGAGCAGGCCGGAAAGGGCAGTGCCCAGCGCGGTGCTGTTTCCCACCAGGGCAACGGCAATGCCGTCAAACCCATATCCGTCCTGGGCGGCGAGTACCCTGCCGTAGCCAAAAACGCCGATTGCCACTGCAGCTCCGGCAAGTCCTGCAAAAGCGCCGGAAATTCCCATTGCGGTGGTGATG
>JAISJS010000383.1 GCA_031261385.1 Treponema sp. | reverse complement strand
CAAAGAAAAAATCCGCCCCTACCCGGTCCATTTTATTGACATAGCCAATACAGGGTACATGGTAACGCTCCGCCTGCCGCCACACCGTTTCGGTCTGGGGCTCCACGCCGCGAACAGCGTCAAAAATCGCAATTGCCCCATCCAGTACCCTGAGTGATCGTTCTACTTCGGCGGTAAAATCCACATGACCGGGCGTATCGATAATATTGATTTGATAAGACGGCCCGCCGGGGGTTCTTTTCCAATACGTGGTGGTAGCGGCGCTCTGGATGGTAATTCCCCGTTCCTGCTCCTGCTCCATCCAGTCCATGATCGCTTCACCATCGTCAACTTCGCCAATCCGGTGACTCTTGCCGGTATAAAAGAGAATACGTTCGGTAGTGGTCGTCTTTCCGGCGTCAATATGGGCCATAACGCCGATGTTCCGCATTGTTTTTAGCATGACGTATTATACCTTACTGGAATACTTATGTCACGGTGGATTACAATGATCTAATGGCGCATCTGGTTTTTCCGCTGATTACCACCTTCATCATGTACGGGGTAGTAACTCCCTATCTTCCCATCATGGTCCGCAGCCTTGGGTATAGCCCGAGTACCGTTGGAATACTTCTGGGGGTTTTTGAAGGAGCGGGGATCGCCGGGCCGTTTCTTTTCGGCTTTTTTGCCGACCGCTGGGGACAGTACAAGCCGGGCCTTATCGTTATGTATGTTTTGATGATTGCAAGCGCCCTGCCCCTGGCATTATTTTTTAGTCCCCTCATCAGCGCCCTGTTCCTCGCAGTACTGGCGATAGGGTTCCGTTCCGCTATTCCAATGCTGGATGCGGTAATCACGATTAACCTTGGGAAAAACGGCAATTACGGAAAAATCAGAACGGTGGGATCGGCAAGTTTTATTGTGATGGTTCTTTTTCTCCAGTGGACCCATTTTCTGCGGCCCGACACTTCTTTTAATATCGCCCTCTGGATAACCATAAGTGCAGCGTTAGCCCTTGTTTCCATGTCCCTGATTCCCTCAAAATATACCGGGAGAGGCAAAGTCACAATCACGCCAAAAGACGGAAACACAAAAACCGGCTCCATTTGGTCGCCGCTTTTTATTATGGGCCTTGTCATCATTTTTTTGAGCCGGCTCGCCATGGCCCCGGTCAACGGCTTCCTTTCGATGTATGTGACCGAGGAGCTTCATTGGGATGCCACCGGCCTGATTTGGGCCATCTCAAGCCTGGCCGAAGTACCGGTTATGTATATCTCCTGGAGGCTTATACGCCGTTTCGGCGCCCTTCCCCTGCTGGTCTTTACCACGCTCATGGTCGGAGTCCGGCTGGGGATCTATGCCGTTTTTCCCTTTAAACCGGGGGTAATTGCGGCCCAGCTGCTCCATTCTTTCTGTTATGGTCTTTTTCATCCCGCTGCGGTAGCCTTTATTTCCGGCTCAGTTCCCCCGGAACGCCGCGCCATGGGGATGTCCCTCTACCTGTCCCTGGGTACCGGTCTCCCGACCTTATTGGGCAACATTATGGGGGGATTTATCATAGAACATTGGGGGTATCGCCTTCTTTTTATCAGTTACACGGTATTTCCGCTCATCGCAATGGGGATTTATTTTTTTATGATTGCCAAAACTCGCCGCCGCTGTTATCTTTAAGTCTATGAAACAAGATATTTCCTATGTATTAGTGACCCCCTACACCATCGCCAAAAGCAGAACCGGAGGGGTACTTTCCCGGCTTCTTTCCCGTACGGACCTTGAACTGGTGGGAGCTCAGATGTTTGCCCCCAATGATGATTTTGTCAAACAATATGCGGAGCAGATACGCTCCGGCATTTCGGCTGAAGAAATCCTGCTTATAGCAGATTATGTCGAGAAAAACCTTGCCCCGTCGGAAGGACGGCGGCATCGTTCTTTGCTCCTCCTTTTCCGGGGAGAGAACCCCTGTGAAAAGCTCCTTGCCATCTGCGGTCATATTCATACCAAGCCCCAGCTGGTAGAAGCCATAACCGGAGAAACCATCCGTGACACCTATGCAGACCTTATTTTTTCAAGGGAAAAGCCTGATGAAGTCAGTTACTTTGAACCTGCGGTTTTAACCGCCCGGAATCAAAAAGACGCCAATATGCATCTGGGCCTCTTTGCCGCTTTTCTAAAAGGCCAGGAAAACATCATCGAGAACATCCGTTACAGCGATCCTTCGCGTATCGAAAAAACTCTGGTAATTATCAAGCCGGATAACTGGAAACACAATTCCTCACGCCCCGGCACCATTATCGATATGTTTTCGCGGACGGGACTGCGGATCATCGGGATAAAGGTACACCGTTTTTCACTGGCGGAGGCCCTTGATTTTTACGGCCCTGTTGAGGGAGTGCTTAAAAAGAACCTTGCCCCCAAATTCGGCACACGCGCCAGGGAAATTCTTGAACGGGAATTTGCCTTTGTTTTAAGTGAAGATTCGGCAAGACTGCTGACCGAAGATTTCGGAGTCGAATGTGCAAAGGATCAATTTTCCCAGATAATTGAATTTATGTCCGGCAGACGGCCCGGCAATTATCCCGCAGAAGAATTCAAAAAGCCCGGAACGGTCAAGTGCATGATTCTTGTATATGAAGGTGAAAACGCCATCAAAAAGATCCGGGATGTTCTGGGCCCAACCGATCCCCTTAAAGCCCCCGAGGGTACGGTACGCCGGGAATTCGGCAGCAACGTCATGGTGAACACCGCCCACGCATCGGATGCCCCCGAGAGCTTTGAACGCGAGCAGGCCATCGTACGCATCGAAGAAAATACGCTGGCTTCGATTATAGAAGAGTACCTGACAGGAAAATAATAGCGGATCTTATTCCTCGTTCTCTTCGGACAGTATTTCCAGGAGCTCTACTTTAAAGATCAGCGTTGAAAAGGGCGGGATCATCTGGCCTGCGCCTTGTTCGCCGTAGGCAAGCCGGGAAGGAATGTAAAAACGATAGGTACTGCCTACAGTCATTAGCTGGAGACCCTCGGTCCAGCCGGGGATAACAGCACTAATGGGGATTTCTGCCGTTTCTTCCCGTTCCCAGGTGCTGTCAAAAAGGGTTCCATCGGTAAGCGTTCCCTCGTAGTTCACTTTAACCGTATCAATA
>JAISJS010000322.1 GCA_031261385.1 Treponema sp. | reverse complement strand
CGGCCCATCTTGGCGGAGCCGCCTGCGGAGTCCCCTTCTACGATAAAAAGTTCGCAGAGGGCAGGATCCTTTTCGGAGCAGTCGGCAAGTTTGCCGGGGAGGCCGGCGCTGTCCATGGCGTTTTTGCGGCGGGTAGCGTCGCGGGCGGCACGGGCGGCAATTCTGGCTTTGGCGGCCAGAACTGATTTTTCAAGAATATTGGCAATCACATCGGGATGCTGATCAAGGAAAATCTCCATCTGCTCGTTTACCAGCGACTCAACAATGCCCTTTACTTCGGAGTTGCCGAGCTTTGCCTTGGTCTGGCCTTCAAACTGGGGATTGGGAACCTTCACGGAAAGCACGGCGGTCAACCCTTCACGGACATCGTCGCCGGAGAGGCTCTCTTCGAGTTTCTTGGCGTGTTTGGAGTTCTTCAGGTATTCGTTCAGGGTGCGGGTAAGGGCGGATTTAAAGCCCACCAGATGCGTACCCCCCTCACGGGTGTTAATATCGTTGACAAAGGAGTACATGATTTCGTTAAAACCGTCGTTGTATTGAATGGCGCATTCCACTTCGACAATGCCGCCGGTTCCGTCCTCACGGCTGCCCTCGATAAAGAGCGGCTCCGGATACAGGACGTTTTTGTTTTCGTTAAGGTAGGCGACAAAACTTTTTACCCCGCCGTCAAACTTGAATTCATGGACCTTGGGGGTGGAAAGCCGTTCATCGCGGATGGTGATTTTTAGGCCCTTGTTGAGAAAGGCCAGCTCCCGCAGGCGGTTACTAAGGGCGTCAAAGTTGTACGTGGTAGTCTCAAAAATCGAGCTGTCGGCCTTAAAACGGACCACGGTACCGCGCATCCTGGGACTGCCGTCGGCCAATACGGCGGGATAGGGCAGGGCGCCTGATACCTCATGGGCGGGGCCGTCAGCAATACCGATATGGTAGCGCTGGGTGTGGACCTTGCCGTCAATGTGAACAAAGGCCTCGCACCACTCGGAAAGGGCGTTCACGACAGACACGCCAACCCCGTGGAGGCCGCCGGAAACCTTGTAGCTCTTTTTGTCGAATTTACCGCCGGCGTGGAGCCGGGTCATCACGAGTTCCAGGGCGCTGACCCCTTCACCGGAGTGTATATCAACGGGGATACCGCGGCCGTTATCTTCCACACGGACTACGTCATTCCCTTCCAGAACTACCAGTATATCGTCACAGTGGCCCTGCATGGCCTCGTCTACGGAGTTATCTACTACCTCGAATACCAGATGGTGCAGGCCGTCAATTCCGGTGGTCCCAATGTACATACCGGGGCGTTTCCGTACCGCCTCCAGACCTTTAAGAACCTGGATATTATCGGCAGAATAGTTTGAATTAGGCATATCTTCATCATATTGATCTTGCATAAAAAAGTAAAGATGACGTACAATAAGCTTTTCCTGTTATAGTCGGGATGATGCAGCTGACTGTGAGTTCCCCATTTGTGCAAAACCTGTGCAAAAAAGTAGTATAATTTTTAATACAGTGGGGAAAAAGGAAGGATGTGCGGAAACGGGTAGTTTCCGCTTTGCAAGTATATATTTTATTTTGCCTAATTCCTTATGTCATAAAGAATTAGCTTATTTTTACTATTCATGTATTAAGGTAAAATGCAAAATAATATATTGCGGACCGGATTTTTTTATTTACAAAAACGATCAACCTTGTGGATAATGTGTTGATATATTGCTGAGTTTAAGGGTTTTTGCATGGCTGAATGGGATTATGAGGTATTTTGGAAGGAAACTCTGAATCAAATCCACTCGGAATTGGGTGAACAGGATTTTTCCGTCTGGTTTGTGAATCTGGAATATCTGCGGGCTACGGAAAACAGTATCATTCTGGCAGTACCGTCCATTTTCTACCAGGATCAAATCAAGGTTCGCTATCAAAACCTCATAGAAACCAGCCTGAAAGACCTGACCGGAAAGGATCTGACCATCATTTTTGAGGTAGTTCCCCGGAAAAAGACCGAAAACAGCCCCCGCAGAAACGAAACGCCTGCCGCCGGAGCAGAGAATTCCGGTTTCGTTTCCGGATCAAAGGATACCGCAGGCAAGACGCCTGAAAAAAAGACCCGTCATCCTCAACTGAGGGAAGATTATATTTTTGACAAGTACGTCATCGGCGAAAACAACAGCTTTGCCGCCAACGCCGCCATCGCCATAAGCCGGAACCCCGGCACCGCCTACAACCCCTTCCTCATATACGGCGGAGTCGGCCTGGGAAAGACCCATCTGATGCAGGCAATCGGGAACTATGTCCACGAAGACACCGATAGCAAAATAATCTATATTACTGCGGAAAATTTTCTTAACGAATACGTCCAGGGCATTTCCGAAAACAAAATGACCGCCTTTAAAAACAAGTTCCGTTATACCGATGTGCTCTTAATCGACGATATCCATTTCTTCCAGGACAAGCCGGGGATCCAGGAGGAACTGTTCCATACGTTCAACACGCTGCTGGACGCCAAAAAGCAGCTGGTTTTTACCTGCGACCGTCCGGTTTCGGAACTGAAAAAAATCTCCGAGCGGCTCATGTCCCGTTTTGAACAGTGCCTTAAAGTTGACCTGCAGCCGCCCAAGTACGAAACCCGCTGCGCCATACTCAAATCCACTGTCGAAAGCCAGGGCGCCGTAGTCCCTGACGAGGTTATCGACCTGATAGGGAAAAACATCTCCTCAAACGTCCGGGACCTGATATCCGCCCTGAACAAGCTGATAGCCTATACCAGGCTTATGGGCAAGCCCATCACTATCGAAAATGCCCAGCACCAGCTCAGAGACGTGTTTGCCTCCCCGCGGCAGGCCAATATGTCCATAGAGCTTATTCAGCGGGTAACGGCGGAGTATTTTTCCCTTTCTCCCAACGACTTAAAGGGAAAAAAGCGTACCCAAAACATCGTATTTCCGCGGCAGCTTGCCATGTATATCGCCAGGGAAATTACCGAATATTCCACGACCGAGCTGGGCCAGGCCTTTGGCGGCAGGGATCACACTACCGTGATGCATTCCTGTCAAAAAATTGAAGAACAGATACGGTCCGACCCGACCATGGACGCAACCATCGAAAGCCTTAAACGGCTCATAAAGGAGAATGGCAGCAAAACCTGACGATTTTTATCAAACCCGTTCATAAGGTGTTTATTTTTCAGTACAACTAGTGTACAATGGTGTATAATTGATGACGTCAGTGGATACGGTGGAAGGATCAGGCAAGTTATCCAGAATTTGTGGAAAGCCTAATTCTATATAACATAAGCAAATAGGTGTGTTTTCCACTTATTTTTTGACTTATTATTACTACTGTTATTTATATATATACTTAGAAGAATAATAGGAGAAGAAATATATGAAATTTACCTGTGATAAAAGCGTACTCCTCAAAGAAATTTCGATTGCCCAGGAGATAATCGCTTCAAAAAACGCCATTTCAATATTGTCAAATATCTATATTGAAGCAGAGAATGATGCCCTTTCGATTAAGGCAACGGACATGAAGGTCAATTTTGAAACCAAAGTACCGGTAACGGTTCTTGAGCCGGGAGCCACAACAGTATATGGCGAAAAATTCCTGAGCATTTTGAATAATGTTCCCGATGGAGAACTGGAATTTGATCAAAAGGACAATAAGATCAACATAAAAACGTCTGCCAAAAAGGTAAAGTTCCAATTAAAAAGTATTGCTTCGGATAAATTTCCCGAATTTCCTGTATCAAATATCGAATATTTTGATCTTCCGATAAAAGAATTTAAGGAGATGATCTCTCAAACCGTATTTGCCGTTTCTGATGATGAAACCCGCTACTTTATGAACGGGGTATTTTTGGAAAAATCAGAAGATAAGATCATCATGGTAGCCACCGATGGCCGCCGTCTGGCGTTTATCAGTAAAGCTGCGGAAAACAGCATAAAAGATTTTACCGGCATTATCATCCCGCCAAAAATTCTCAATACCATCATAAAAAGGGCGGGGGATGAAGGACTTGTTTCAATCTCTGTTACCGATAAAATTATTTTTATCAAATTTGGATCGTACAATCTTTCATCAGTGTTGATAGAAGGGCAATTTCCCAATTACCGGAAGGTCATTCCGGAAGCGCAAAATTATACCCTTTCCGTTAATCGCAAAGAAATGCTCGACGCCCTGCGGCGTGTTTCCCTTTTGGTGGAGCAAAAATCTCACCGGGTATATCTCGGCGTAACTCCCGGTGTTATGTCGGTATATTCTGAAGAAAGCGATATTGGAACGGCAAAAGAAGAAATACCCTGCAAGTATGATGGGGAAGAAGTTTCGATTGCTCTTAATTACCGGTACATTGAAGAACCGTTTAAGGTGATGGACGAAGATGAAATTACTATCCGTTACACCGAAGCAAATAAGGCAATAACCATTGAGCCTGTTCCGGCAAAGGACTTTTTTCATATCGTAATGCCTATGCAGCTTGATTAAAAATGATATTCACTTCTCTGCGGACTGCGGCTTTTCGGAACCTTGCGGACGCCGAAGTAAAGACCGCGGGAAAGGATGTTTTTTTAGTCGGTGAAAACGGTCAGGGAAAAACCAATTTTCTTGAGGCCCTCTA
>JAISJS010000203.1 GCA_031261385.1 Treponema sp. | reverse complement strand
CTCTTTGCGCCGCCGCCGGTCAGCCGTATTTCCTTCGCTTTAAAACCGAGGCTGTTGAAGCCTTCAAGCCCAATCCGCATACCAAAGATAGCAGACTCAAGCGCGGCGCGGGCAAGATTTTCGCGTTTAAAGTTGGCCGCGGTGATTCCGTTGATGCTCGCCCTGCCGTTGGGCAGGTTCGGGGTGCGCTCGCCGTTGAAGAACGGCAGCACCACAAGCCCGTCTGCGCCTATCGGAGCCTTGGCCGCTTCTGCGTCAAAGGCTTTTACATCAAGGCCGAAAAGCGTACGGAATTCTTCGCTTGCAACGGTGCAATTCATCGTGCAAAGCAGGGGCAGCCAGCTTCCGCTTGATGAGCAAAACGCGGCAAGGTTTCCCGTGGGATCGATTACCGGGACTTTTGACGAACCAAACAACGTACCGGAAGTGCCAAGACTCATCGTGAGGAAGCCGTCGCGGACGGTGCCGGTGCCGATGGCGCTCATCATGTTGTCGCCGCCGCCTGATGAGACGATGGCGCCTTCGGGAATTCCGTACAGCGCCGCGGCGGCTTTGGAGACCTTTCCTGCGGGAGCGCCGGATTCAATAAGGTCAGGCAAAAAGGCGGTAAGACCCGGAGCGATATAATCGCAGACGGTTTTTGACCATGTACGTTTGCGGACGTCAAAAAGAGCCATGCCGGAAGCGTCGCCGTATTCGGCGGTGTAGTTTCCGGTAAAAAGGTAATTGATATAGTTGTGGGGCAAAAGTATGTGCCGCAGCTTGGCAAAAATTTTCGGTTTGTGGTTTTTGAGCCACTGCACTTTCGGGGCGGTATAACCGGGCCGCATCGGGAGACCTGTTTTGGCAATAAGCTTTTTTTCGCTTCCGGCAAGTTTGGTCAGTTCTTCACATTCGGCGGCGGTGGACGTGTCGCACCACAGTTTGACGTTGTAAATCGCCTTGCCTTTTTCATCCAGCGGCACAAAACTGTGCTGATGGCCCGAAACGCCGATGGCGGCAATGGTCGCCTTGAGACCCGCATCAATCTTGCCGAAGCAGATTTTAAGCGCCTCATCGTACCATTCTGCCTTTTGTTCCCGGGTGCCGTCATTTGCGGCAATCATATCCACCGGGGCGCTGGCCTGGGCGGCTACGGATTTTTTTTCATAATCGTACAAAACCACTTTACAGCTTTGGGTTCCCAAATCAATTCCGCATACGGTTTTCATGGCTTCCTCCGTTAGTGGATATACTATATATGATTTATGAATTCCCTTCAATGGAGTTATTATCAAAATTTGTTATTTTTCTGCGGAATTGAGCAGATCATAACGGAGCGCGTAGAGCGCTACCTGGATGCGGTTCCGCAATCCTGTCTTGTGCATTGCCGATGAAAGGTAATTGCGGACCGTGCCCGGTTTAAGGCGTAAGGTTTCGGCAATTTCCTTATTGGACCGGCCCTGCCCGATAAAAGACATTATCTGCCATTCGGTTTGGGAGACAGATGGAGGAAGGGCAACATTTGATTTTCGCGGCGGCGGAAGATTATGAAACATCTTACGGTATATGACTACTTTGGAAAGTAATCTGAACGACCGTGTCTGAATTTCCGTGTTGAGATAGCAGCCTCCGTGATACACGGTGCGAATTGACTCAGCCATTTTTTCAGCTTCCGTATCCTTTAAAAGATACCCAGAGACTCCGTTGGACAGGGCTTTGCTGATATATTCATCATCGTCCCGGGAATTGTGCATTATGACGGCGGCGGCGGGCGATTTGCGTTTTATCAGGGCGATAAGCCCCGGCCTGTCGATATTGGTAATCTGCTGATCGACAAGGACAACATCAGGCTGATAGAGTTCCGCCAGTTTGACGGCATCGTATCCATCTCTCCCAATTCCGGTAATTTCGATATCTTTTTGTGATGATAGATGGGCATAAATCCGGCTTTGTTCCGGTTCCGAGACGCTAATCATGACAATCCTTATGCTGCGCATACCAAGCCTCTCTGTCGAAGGAAAAATATACATTACTATTATAGTAATATATCGGTCTTTCCGGGACAATTTTCACCATATCTGATGGAAAAAACGAATAAAATCAGGTGTTTTGGAGGGGGGGGCCGCACGACAAACGCATGAACATGAAATTCAAGAGAGAATACAAACCGCAAAGTCGAATAAGTCGAATAAGGGGAGAAACATCTGCTTTTGCCCTCCTTCTTTAACTTCTTCGACTTATTCGACTTCGCGGTTAAATTTCTTCCGATTTTTTCCTCATTTGGAATTACTACCGTATAGTAGCGGTTTATTGCCGTTTTTTGTATACTGTTTCCGGCTGGAGGAAGTATGGCTAGAAAGGGAAAGGTTGTCATAGACCGCGAATTGTGCAAGGGATGTTTTTTATGTATACGGGCCTGTCCCATGAAAGTGCTCGAACAGGATACGGAGACGAATTCAACGGGGTCATACCCGTCAAAAGCGGTGTACCCGGATAAGTGTATTGCCTGCGGGAACTGCTACGAGGTATGTCCTGATGTTT
Source organism: Treponema sp. (assembly GCA_031261385.1). Lineage (GTDB taxonomy): Bacteria > Spirochaetota > Spirochaetia > Treponematales > Breznakiellaceae > JAISJS01. The sequence continues at coordinate 2,053 of JAISJS010000203.1, read as the reverse complement.
GTTTAACAATTTATGAGGTTTCAGCATGAGTGAAAATAACGAAAAAGTATTGATGAAGGGGAATGAGGCTATTGCCGAGGCCGCTTTGCGGGCGGGCTGTTCCGCCTATTTTGGCTATCCGATCACCCCCCAGAATGAGCTTATTGCCTATATGGCTAAACACATGCTTGAGCGGGACCGGATTTTTATCCAGGCGGAAAGCGAAGTTGCGGCAATCAACATGGTTTACGGCGCATCCTGCGCCGGCGCCCGGGCGATGACCTCATCGTCAAGCCCCGGCATCAGTTTGAAGCAGGAAGGCATTTCCTACGCCGCCGGGGCGGATGTACCTGCGGTTATCGTAAACGTGGTCCGGGGCGGCCCGGGACTTGGTTCCATAGCCCCTGCCCAAAGTGATTACTTTCAATCGACACGCGGCGGCGGCCACGGGGATTACCGTTGTATTGTCCTTGCGCCCAAAAGCGTTCAGGAATGCGCCGACCTTACCTATCTGGCTTTCGATTTAGCAGACAAATACCGTATGCCCGTTATTGTTCTTGCCGACGGCATGATAGGTCAGATGATGGAAGGGGTGGTTTTGCCTCCGGAAAAGCCGTTGGCGGATCTGCCGAAACGGGAATGGGCCGTCGGAAATATGGCAAAACAGTCGCCGCGCCCATCCCGACACGTAACCTCGATCCATCTGGTACCGGAAGAACTTGAACAGAAAACCCGCGCCCGCTTTGACCGGTATGAAACCATCAAAAAAGATGAACTCCGTTTTGAAGCGGCAGGATACCGTACCGCCTGCGGGGAATTTACCGGGGAAGGCCCCGATTTGACCATTGTCGCCTACGGTACTTCCGCGCGGGTTGCCCAGGGGGCAAAACTTCTTGCCGAAAAGGCCGGTATCAAAATCGGGGTTTTCAGGCCGATCACCCTGTGGCCGTTCCCCTATAAGGCCTTGGCAAAAATTGCTGCGACCGGCAAACCGCTGCTCACCGTAGAGATGAGCCTGGGTCAGCTTGTGGAAGATGTAAAACTCAGCGTGTTACAGGGGGTGACCGATGCGGCGCAGAACGGACACGCCATTATTCCCGCGCCGGTTCATCTGCTGGGGCATTCCGGCGGGGTAATTCCCACCGAGGAAGAAGTCTTTGCCAGAATAAAGGACATAGTATGAGTGAAAAACAATTATATGGGCATCCTGAGAGTCTTTACGATGTTCCGACCAAATATTGCGGGGGCTGCGGGCATGGGGTTATTCACCGGATTGTCACCGAGCTAATCGACGAAATGGGCCTGCGGGAAAAGGCCATCATCACCAACCCTGTCGGCTGCGCCATTTGGGCGGATCTGTACTTTGATTTTGATTCGGTGCAGCCGCCCCACGGGCGCACACCCGCCGCGGCAACCGGCGTCAAACGCATTCTGCCCGATCACCTGGTGATCTGCTATCAGGGTGATGGGGACATGGCGGCAATCGGCACGGCGGAGATGATCCACGCGGCCAATCGCGGCGAAAAGTTCACGACGATTTTTGTGAATAACGCGATCTACGGCATGACCGGCGGGCAGATGGCCCCCACAACCCTGGTCGGTCAGAAAGCGGCTACCGCTCCCGGCGGTCGTGATCCCGATGCCGCAGGAATGGGCTATCCAATCCGGGTGGCGGAACTGCTTTCCGGTTTAGACGGAACCCGCTACATTGCGCGGGGGGCGGTAAACAACGCCGCCAATGTCCGTAAAACCAGACAGTATATCAAAAAAGCGTTTGAAGCCCAGATGAGCGGCATTGGTTCTACCATTGTAGAAGTGCTTTCCGCCTGCCCAACAAACTGGGGCATGGACCCCGTAGAGGCTGAGGAATGGCTGGAAAACAATATGATTTCAGTGTTTCCGCTTGGCGAAATAAAAAACACACTTGCGGAGGCCGCCAAATGACAGAAAAATCGTATTTTGCCGGGTTCGGCGGTCAGGGCATTGTTTCGTTGGGGCAAATTTGGGTATATTGCGCCATGCAGGAGGGCAAAAACGTCACCTTTTTTCCGTTTTACGGCGCTGAAAAACGCGG
>JAISJS010000201.1 GCA_031261385.1 Treponema sp. | reverse complement strand
CGGCGCTGGCGGAAAATGTTGATACGCTGCCGGGTGTTTCCTGGCAAAGCAAGCCGATGCGGAACTACGTTAATCCGGGAAGTCTCTCGCATATTCTGGGTTATGTCGGGGATATCACCCGGGATGAACTTACCATGCTGTACAACAAGGGGTATCAGCAGGGGGACGTTATCGGCAAGGCAGGAATTGAACGGCAGTACGATGAAATCCTCCGCGGTAACAAGGGCATGGAAACGCGGACGGTTGACGTACGGGGCAGGCGCATAACAAGCGGGGAGGGGAACAATTCACGGGTAAGCCCGGAGATGGGGAAAAACCTCGTTCTGACCATCGACGCAAAGTTTCAGACCCTGGCGGAAAAAGCCCTTGGGGAACGCATCGGGTCGGTGGTGGTCATGCGTCCCGCTACCGGGGAAATTCTTGCCATGGTGTCCTATCCGTGGTACGACCCCAATATTTTTAACCGCACCGACATGAGCGCCGATTATCAGGCGCTTATCAATGACCCCAACAAGCCCTTTATCAACCGGGCGATACAATCAAGTTATCCTCCTGCCTCTACTTTCAAAATTGTGATGACCACGGGGATCCTTGCGGAAAACGCCTTTTCGTCCGAGCAGACCGTTGAGTGCAGGGGTGAACTTAATTACGGAGAGCGGCTTTGGCGGTGCCACATCCGCCGGCCGGGGCACGGCAGGCTTAATTTGCATCAGGCTATGGCTCAATCCTGCGATATCTATTACTGGACGGTGGGACGGGATCAGCTTGGGGTGGAACGGATTGTGTCATACGCACGGGAATACGGTTATGGTGAAAATACCGGAATAGATCTTCCCGGTGAAATTCCCGGGTTTATTCCCAATCCCCAGTGGAAGGATCGCCGCTTCCATGAACACTGGCTTGGGGGGGATACGATGAATATGTCCATAGGCCAGGGCTATACCCTGGTTACCCCGATTCAAATGGCCAATATGACGGCGATGGTGGTGAACGACGGAAAAATCTATCAGCCGCATTTTTTAAAAGAAGTGCGTGACCCGGTAACCGGCGCGGTGGAGCAGAGCGTCCAGCCAAAAGTTCTGCATCAAAGTGATATCGATCCAAAAATATTTGAAGCAGTCCGTTCTGATATGCGCATGGTTATCAGCGAGGGAACCGCCCAATTCCCGTTGAACATCAAAGCCGTGGAGATTGCCGGTAAAACCGGAACCGGAGAAGTTGGGCTTCAGGATCAATGGCATTCGTGGTTTACCGCATTCGCCCCCTACCAGACGGCAAAACCGGAAGAACGTATTGTGGTTTCCGTTATCGTGGAAGCGGCAAATAAATGGGAATGGTGGGCGCCCTATGCTTCGGCGATAATTTTTCAGGGGATTTTTGCCGGGCAAAGCTATGAGGAAGCGGTGAGCGCCCTCGGCTTCCAGTACCTTATGCCGGTCCAGGGACGGCGGGAATGAGAATACGCGATCTTGGGGAAATTGATTTTTTCCTTCTCTTTGCATCCCTTATCCTTTCGATATTCGGGGTACTGTTTATTTATTCATCGGGGATCACTTCTACGGGGGTACTGGTTTCCAATGAATATATCAGGCAGATTATCTGGGCTTCAGGCGGAATCATCATTGCACTGCTCCTGTCGATGGTGGATTATAAACGCTTGCGGGATCTTTCGCTGTATTTTTATCTTGCCACCCTGGCCCTTCTTGTCTATACCTGTTTTTTCGGGCGCCTTGTAAACGGGGCGCGGGCATGGATAGGCATCGGCGCTTTCGGCATACAGCCTTCGGAATTTGCCAAGATTACGACTATTCTGTTTTTGGCCCGCTACCTTGATGACACCAAACGTTCTCCAAAGTCTTTTTCCCGTTTTGTTTTTTCCTGTCTCATCGTATTTATCCCCATGGGAATTGTTCTGATTCAGCCCGATTTCGGCACCTCACTGGTTTTTATTCCGATACTTCTTGTAATGACCTTTATCGCAGGCGTTTCCACCCGGTATATTATTTTTTTAACGGCCTGCATCGCCCTTACCGTTATTATGATGGTACTCCCGCTTTGGCAGATCTATATACTCCATAATTCGATGCCTGCGCTTCTTATCATTGTGAATCCCCGGTTTATCGCCGCAGCGATTCTTGCCCTGCTTCTCATTACCGCCATAGCCCTTTTTGGCCATATAAAATACAAAAAACGGTATTTCTACTGGATAGTATACAGTGCGGCGGTGATTATTTTGTCCCTTGGCGCGTCTTTTGCGTCTCACAAAGTGCTTAAAGATTATCAGATCATGCGGCTCATCGTTTTTCTCGATCCCGATGTTGACCCAAGAGGCGCCGGCTGGAATATTATTCAGTCTATCACCGCGATAGGTTCCGGGGGGCTTGCCGGAAAGGGCTACCTTCAGGGAACCCAGAGCCATTACCGTTTTCTGCCCCAGCAAAGCACCGACTTTATTTTTTCGATCTTTACCGAAGAATGGGGGCTGCTCGGCGGACTTTTGGTTTTTGCCCTTTTTCTCCTTATTTGTCTCCGCCTTGTGCGTATCATGCGGACTACCTCGGACGCATTCGGTTCCTATATCTGCGCCGGGCTTTCCGCCATGTATATTTTTCATTTTCTTATCAATGTTGGGATGACGATGGGGATAATGCCGATCACCGGCATCCCGCTGCTTTTTATGTCGTATGGCGGCTCGGCGGTAATTTCCGCCATGACCGGCATTGGACTTGCCTTAAGCATTTATGTCAGAAGATACCGCCACTAGTGTTTGTAAAAAAGAGTCACCATGAAAAAGAATTATATTGATCCGGCAGAGACATTGGGTTCGCTGTTATTAACGGTTGAAAAGCCGGGCCGTTATGTCGGGGGCGAATATGGCCGCCTTGCAAAAAAGGATGCGCTTCTGCAGACGATTATTGCCTTTCCCGATCTCTACGAAATCGGCATGAGTAACCAGGCCCTCAAAATCATTTACAACCGCATCAATGCAATTTCCGGTGTTTCCTGCGATCGCGCCTTTGCCCCTGCCCCTGATTTTGAAAATTTGCTCCGTCGGCAGGGTCTGCCCCTTTACGGCCTTGATACCGGAATAGCCCTGCGTAACGCAGATATCCTTATGTTTACGTTTGGGTATGAACTGGGCATTACCGGCGTCCTTGGCATGATGGATCTTGCGTCCATCCCAATACATTGCGCAGAGCGGAGTCAGGATGATCCGGTAATCATTATGGGCGGCCCCTGCGTTTCCAACCCCCTGCCGTATGCGGCCTTTATCGACGCCTTTTGGATGGGAGAAGCCGAGGCAGGCTTTTTTGATGTGGTCAGTGAATTACGGGATCTTAAAAAAAACGGGACAGGACGGATCGGACTTCTTGAACGCCTGCAAAACCACCCCTCCGTATGGGTCAGAGGGAAGGGGAGGGCTTTCCGCGCGATTAATACCCGCTTTGGTGAAGATGCATCGGCAGTTTTTCCGGTACCTAGCATGAAGATCGTTCAGAGCCAGGGCGCCCTTGAGATCATGCGGGGCTGCCCCAATGGCTGCCGTTTTTGCCATGCCGGTTTCTGGTACCGCCCCATGCGGCAGAAAAACGCCGGTGCAGTCCTCCGCGAGGCCGAAGTCTTTATAAGCGAAGGCGGGTTTCGTGAAATCAGCCTTTCATCGCTTTCAAGCGGCGATTACAAGTACATCGGGGATCTGGTGGAATCCCTCAACCGGCGCTGTGCTTCCCGCCATGTTTCGTTTCAGCTTCCTTCTCTGCGGGTTTCAACCTTTTCCCTGTCCCTGCTCGAAAAAATTTCTGCAGTCCGTAGGAGCGGACTTACTTTTGCGGTGGAAACTCCTGAGGCCGCATGGCAGCTTTCAATCAACAAGGAAGTAACACTGGACAGCATCACCGCGATACTGAAAGCGGCCCGAAAAAACGGCTGGCGCGGCGCCAAGTTTTATTTTATGGTTGGATTACCGTTAGGCGATCCGCAGTTCCCGTCCGGAGATGTCAGCGAAGAAACTGCTATCGTCGACTTTATACGGGAAGCGGCCCATCGGACGGGGATGCACTTCAGCATCAATGTGGGAATTTTTATACCCAAGCCCCATACGCCCTATCAAAATGTTCCGCAAATGGAACGGAAAATTGCAGAACAGAAGCTTGAATATATCAGGTCCCGCTTAAAACCGCTGGGTCACAAGGTGAGTGTTTCCGATTCACTTATCGCCGTTATTGAAGGGGTTATGAGCCGCGGGGATGAACGGGCAGGGGCCATTATTGAGGACGCGTACCGGGAGGGCTGCCGCCTTGACGCCTGGACCGAACATATTAAAAAAGAAACATGGGAAGAAATTCTTATACGGCATGAGTGTGCGGTAAAAGAAATCCTTGGGGCCAAAGATCCTGCTGCGCCCGTACCATGGGAATGCATCAAGTCAGGGGTCTCGCCGAATTTTATAAGAGGGCAGGCCGCCTGTTCAATAAACCGGGAAATTACTTCAACATGTGATAAAAACTGCACACATAACTGCGGGATATGCACCGAAAAGTGTGAAATCGTTAAAAATACTATACACATTGAACCAGAATGTGCAGCCGAATTACCATTACCGCCTGAAGAGCGAAACGCCGGGGAAATAAAAACTAACACAACCGGAGATCCGCCTGTTTGGAAAATTCTTTTTTCGTTTGGTAAAAGCGGAAGCGCGGTATTTCACGGTCATTTAAGCCTTATTGAAATATTTTCCATGGCCTTTATGCGCTCAAATATTCCCGTGCAGTTTACAAAGGGTTTTAATCCGCTTCCCAAACTGGAATTCAGTTCGCCCGTGTCAATCGGGATTTTTACCGAAGGCGAAATTGCCGCAATAGAAACAGTCGGCTATTTCCCGCCTGAAAAATTTATACATGATTTAAACGCCAGACTGCCCCAGGGAATCGAAGTAAAGGAAGCGCAGGGTTATGTAATCCCCACCGGTGAAAAAAAACATTCGCTTGCATCGCTGCTTTGGGGATACGCCTATGCCGCAGATCAAACGCCGCCGGAAGGCGGTCTGCACGTGAGTCTGGGGTACCTGAGTCAAAACGTTGATTTTATAAAAGCGTCGGATGAAAAAAAATACCGGTTATCGCGAAAAAGCGGAGAAGCTTCCCCATACGGCCTGCGCCGTCTTTCAGTGTTGGCGAAATATCCTGAAAAAATGTCCGGTACTTTTTTTACTGCCCAGGAAAAAGGCGAATCGTATTTTACCGTATACCGGAATTTATACCCGAATCAAAAATAACAAAGAAAACCACAAAAAATTATTATAGTAGACAGAATATACATTATGAATAGTAATATGTAGCGTTCTGTTATAACGCCCTTTTGCGGTTTTTATTTTCTTCAAGTCTTATTTAACTGTCAAAGTTACGGAGCCTGAGTATACCAATAAACGTCGGGGTACTGTAAATATATGCATAGGTATACGGGTCAATGCCTACTTTTGCGATGTAGAGGGAAATATAGGTATACCGCTCGGCGTCTTCGGAAAATGACGGGGAGGTATTTTTTGCCACATCGGCGTTTTTTGTGGCTGTTGCATTTTCGGCGGAGTTAAGGTCACTGCTATTATTGAAATAACGATCCGGAGCAGGAGTAAAGGTACCCTCCCCCGTTGACCGGTAAAGCGGATACGGAGTCCCACTTCCTGTGGTAAGAGCCGGATGGCTTCCCGGGGCAGTGTCTATAAAAATCTCAACCGTATTGCTCGGGTTAAGCTCATTCCGTATATTTGCCCCCTCAAGTTCAAACTCATAAAACCCCCGTCCGCTGAGTATGGTCCCGATTGTTGTATTGGTGGAGAGCGTACTGCTGCTGTTTGCGGTGGAATACGGATAAATGTAAGAATAGTCGGATTGCATTGCAGGGTTAAGGGAGCCCAGATCATCGGAAGGGATTTTACCGTCATTCAGTATATTGCTGACATAGATCCGGTAATAAAATGCAAAATGAGTAAAGTAGGTGCTTTCTCCGCTGATAGAGGGAAGAGTTATAACGGCCCGGTTATTGAAGTCGACCGTTACATTTCCCTCCGGCACGGGACCCAGATACACATACTCGTCCATACCGCAGGAGGCGGCGAAAATGCAGAGAAAAAGAAATGTCAGACAGAGCGGCCAAAACGCCCTTCTAATTTTCAGTCTCATTACCAAGAACAATGATCCTGCTATGCGCAAGGTTTGTCCATACCCCGTCGTTCGGCCAGCCTGAAACAACTGCCTGATAGGCGGTAAGGGCCGCTTCAGGATTGTTTTGGCTTTCTTCAAGACGGCCTACGGAAAATTGGGCGCGGGCGGCGGCGGGAAAGCCGGTGTTTTGCGCAAGGCTTTTTGTATACAGTTCGATGGCCTCAGGCGTTTTTCCCTGTTCTTCTGCGGCTGCTGCGGCGTTAAAAAATGATACCGGCGCAAGGTAGGTTTTTGCCGAGGCAACGGCAGCATTGGTCCAGGCAGTTTCCGCCTCAGCCCAGTCTTTTTTATCGGCATATATACCGGCGATAATCGACCAGGCCCGTCCGCTTGAATAGCCGGACGCTTTTGCGGAAACAGTTTCAAGGAA
>JAISJS010000155.1 GCA_031261385.1 Treponema sp. | reverse complement strand
TAAAAATAGCAAAAAATTACCTATCCGAGATAGAATTACAGCGTCTTAATTTGTTGGTTTCCGGATTTTTAGATTACGCGGAGTTTCAAGCATTGGAACAAAAGCCAATGACTATGAATGACTGGATTTCCACATTAGATAATCAAATTATCAGCTTAAAAAGAAAAGTGCTGGAAGGTTCAGGTACTATATCCCATAAACAGGCAATTAAGAAAGCGGAAAAGGAATTTGAGATATACCGGGCGCGGGAGATGAAGCAACTGGAAAGCGATTTTGACCGTGCGGTGAAAGAGCTTGCCAAGAACAATATGCATTCACTTAACCAGGAAATTGACCACTAACCACACCAAGTAAACGAACAAATATAAGATTTCAAACAGAAATTCGTGTTTTGTTCGTGCAGTTCGTGGTTGATCTCTTCCTCAAACCCTAAAATACCTAATCCTATGCCCCTTTTCAATTTCCCGCATATTGAAATATAGCTGCTGGCGTGATAGGTTATACCGGTAGTTATCATCTTGAATCGGGGGATGAAAATCACATATGAAAATGAGGAGTTTAGTCTCCCTGCTGATGGGTGTTTTGGCGGCGGCAGTCTTGTTGTTTGCGGGCTGCGACAATGGGACAACCCCTCCCGATGATGGTAATGGCGGGGGCGTCAGTTTTGCCATGCGCTATGTCCCCGCCGGAAGTTACCAGCGGGACGATACCGCGACTAATATAACGGTTATAAGCAATGGCTACTGGATAGGGGAAACCGAAGTAACCAAAGGCTTATTTGATGCGGTGATGGGGAGCGGGCACAGCAATCATTTCACCACGAACCCGGAAGGGGGCTCTGCAAGTTTATTACCGGTAGAACAAGTAAACTGGTATGCGGCAATTGCCTTTTGCAACAAGCTGAGTTTAAAAGACGGGAAAGACCCGGTGTACAGTGTAAGTGGGATTAGTGATTGGACAAATCTTGCCTATAGTGCAATTCCAGTGTCGAGTAATTCAACATGGGACGCGGCGACACAGGACCGGAGCAAAAACGGGTACCGGCTGCCGACGGAAGCGGAATGGATGTGGGCGGCGATGGGGGCGGATACCGGTGGACGCAGCAAGGCCTTTGCGGGGAGTACCGGAAGTAACAGCATAGGGGATTATGCCTGGTACAAAGAAAATGCAGGCAGCAAAACCCATGAAACCGGCAGCAAGCTTGCGAATGAGCTTGGGATAAAGGACATGACCGGGAACGTGTATGAATGGTGCTGGGGCTGGTACGGCACAATTGGAACCGGGACGCTGACCGATCCCACGGGAGCCGCTTCGGGCACGTTCCGGATCCTGCGGGGCGGCAGCTGGAGCAGCGAGGCGATCAACTGCACGTTTGCCAACCGTTTTGCCAACTACCCGGACCTCGGGACCCACAGCTTCGGTTTCCGTGTTGCCTGCCCCTGAGGGCGATTTTTTTTCTGATCGGTGTCAGTCACGGTTTTTATCATCATCATCTCGTTCTTTATGGAACCAGCTCAGGTATCTTGAATTATAAATAATAGTATAGTAAATTAATTGTGGAGGCAAAAAATGCCGCAAATTGCACTAAATATTGATGAAATCACTTTCGGGAAAATTGAAAACGCCGCCAAACAAAGAAAAACATCTGTTTCTGCCTGGGTTGAAAACAATCTTCAGGTCATATTGAAAAATGATTTTTCCAATGATTTTTTTGATCTGTTTGGCGCTATTAATGATGATACCTTTGTGGAACCTGAAGAAATAGACAGAAAATATGATTTACCCCGGGAAGAAATATAATGTACTTTTTGGATACCAATATTTGCATATATTATTTAAAGGGAAAGTACAAATCCATAGAGAATCACTTTAAATTTGTGCCAAGGCATGAAATGAAAATACCTATTATTGTAAAAGCTGAATTGTGGTATGGGATCGAGAAAAGCCAATAGTTCTTGCGCATGATGGGATTCTGGTGACACATAATGTAGATGAATTTAAAAGGGTATACGGTCTGAAGGTTGAAGATTGGGTAGAATAAATCCATTTTTCGTGTTCGTTCGTGCAGTTCGTGGCTAATCTCTTCCCCTCACTAAACCCTAAAGCACCTAATCTTATGCCCCTTTTCAATTTCCCGCATATCCGGATGTTCGATGAAACATCGCTTACCTGCGAATTTACAGCGACCGGCAAAGGCACATCCTGTTGACTGTGTGGTGGTATCAATTTTACCTGTTTCAATCCGGGTTGTTTCTGTGTTAACCTGGTTCTCATCTTTAAGGAATTTGGCTTTTGCTATGGCCGGTAAACCTGCAGCCGAAGAAAAAAGGAGTTCCGTATACGGATGAAGTCCGCGTTTGTAAAGATCCGCTGCAGGAGCCTCTTCCATAAGTTCGCCGCGGTACATGACCCCGATGCGGTCACAGAAATAGCAGGCTACTTTGAGATCATGCGCAATGAACAGGAAGGACAGGTTTCTCTTTTCGCGTATGTCCAGCAGCAGGTTGAGGATCTGTCCCTGAATCGAAACATCAAGGGCCGAAACAACTTCATCGCAGATTAAAAGTTCAGGCTGCATAAGGAGTCCGCGGGCAATGGAGATGCGCTGCCGCTGTCCCCCGGAAAATTCGGCGGGACGCCGGTCAAGGTCGTCTTTCCCAAGTCCCACTTCTTCAAGGATGGCGGCGGCCGATCCCTTAAGCTGTTTTTCGGTTTGATGTGTTCCTTTTCTCATCAGGGAAAAACGGCTGCCCGATACCAGTACTTCGTAGACGCTCATCCGGGGGTTAAGGGATCGGGCAGGGTCCTGAAACACATACTTAACCTTTTCACGGTAGCGGCGCAGTTCTTTTTTGCCAAGGGATCGCACGTCAATAGAGGCATATTTTTCTTCGGAAACTGGTCTGTCATTCGGTGACAGACCTTCATAAGCCGCCCGAAGCGCCTCAGACTCATTAAAAATAATTTTACCCTCATCGGCTTCGTACATACGCACCAACAGCCGCGCGGTGGTGGTCTTGCCGCAGCCTGATTCTCCGACAAGACCGTAACTTTCGTTTTTATCAATGGAAAATGAGACATCATTGACGGCGTATACAAATTTTCCAAAGCGGGAGAAGAAACCTGCTTCAAGGTTAAAACGTTTCTTTAAATTGGAAACGGTGATTAAATTATTCATTTATATGCCTCAGGCAGCGGAGTTCATGAGTTCCGGATATGGAAAGTGAAGGTATTCCGGCAGCACATTCAGGCTTTGCTTCGGCGCAGCGCGGGGCAAAGGGGCAGCCCGGTTCGGGGCTTGCGGGGTCGGTGACTTTGCCGGGTATTGTGATAAGCCGTTCCTGCGAATAGTGACTGCCGAAGCGGGGGGAAGCGGCAAGGAGGGCACGCGTATAAGGATGACGGCAGGAATCCAAAGAAGCGCCTGCATCAGCATTTTGTACGATCGTTCCGGTATTCTGCGCCGTTCCGGTAAAAATTCCCACAGGGCCCGATTCCATGACCAGGCCGCCGTACATCACAAGGATACGGTCGGAGATTTCCGCGACAAGGTCAATGTCATGGCTGATAAATATAATGGAAATGCGCCGTGTAACACGCAGGGTTTTTAACAGGCTCACAATCTGTTTCTGGATCGTAACGTCAAGGGCTGTCGTCGGCTCATCGGCAATCAGGAGTTCGCAGCCCTGGGCAAGGGACAGGGCAATGCCGATGCGCTGGAGCTGGCCGCCTGAAAACTGGTGGGGAAAATTGGAGAGCCGTTCACGGCCGTTATCAAGACCGGTTTCGCGGAGCAGGGCGATGGCCTTTTCATCCGACGCGGCTCTGGTGATTGCAGGATCGCTGTTTCTGAATGTCTCAAAAAAAACACTGCCCATATTTTGCAAAGGATCGTAGGAACGCCCCGGCTCCTGAAATATCATGCCGATTTTTTTTCCGCGATAGTTCCTGAGAAAGGAAACATCCTGCCCCAGAATTTCCGTTCCCTCATAACATATTGATCCTGCAACAATGGCATTTGCAGGAAGTAACCCCGCAATCGCCTGGGTACTGACACTTTTCCCGGAACCCGATTCCCCGACAATGCCCAAGACCTCACCCTTGTTGACGGTAAACGACACCCCGCGCACCGCCTCAACATGCGCAATAGAACGCCCCCGCAATATCGAAAAGCCGACGATCAAATTTTCCATCAACAAAAGAGGTGTATCCAAAGGTGTATAGCTATGTGTATCATTAACTTCTTTCGCTTTATCTTTCTTCGTGTCCTTTGTGTCCTTCGTGGTTTTATTTCCTGCACTACGTCTCTGCCATGGCCACCGGAAGAACACCGTATGATACGGATCAAAATAATCACGTAAAACATCGCCGAGGAAATTAAAGGCCAGCGTCACGCCAAGCAGGAACCACACGGGGCTTAAAAGCCAGGGGTAGCTGCGCAGGTTTGACAGCGTGGAAATATCACGCTTGATAAGGCTCCCCCAGCTTACCGCGGGATCGGTGATGCCGAGTCCCAGGTAGGAAAGGGTGGTCTCGGTCATAATGAAGCCGGGTATGCTGAGCGCGATACTTACAATGAGCAGGCTTGAGATCTGCGGGATGATGTGCTTTGCAAGAATCACCGGGGATGGGATCATCTCAAGCTGGGCGTTCAATACAAATTCTTCCCGCTTGATGGCGTGGACCATGCCGCGTATGGTGCGGGCGGAACCGGGCCAGCCGACAAGGGAGAGGATGATCGTTATCATCATATAGGCCTGACCTGAATCCATGGAAGAAGAAAGCAGGGATCGGAGAAAGAGTATCAGATAGAGACTTGGGATTAGCATGAAAAATTCGGAAACCCGCATCACGGTCCAGTCGGTTTTGCCGCCGAAAAAACCGGCAAGGCCGCCGAGCAGCATCGCCAAAATCAATGAAATAAAGGTGGCGATAAAGCCGATGGTAAGGGAGATGCGGCTGCCGTAAATGATACGGGAAAAAAGATCACGCCCAAGGTTGTCGGCGCCCATGAGGAAAACCGGGTAACTGCCCTGCGGCGTTGTAAAAAGATGGCGCTCCGCGGGGATGAGGCCTAACAGTTTGTACGGCTCGCCTTTGCCGAAAAAGGTAATGTTCTGATACATTCCGCGAACCCGGACATATTTCCAGCTTACTGTATTTGTCACCCGCCATTCCTGCGCCTGCAATTTGCCGCTGTAAAAACGACCGTTAGGCGGATGGTAGGTATGTTCGGGGAAAGAAGCGGTCGGTGAATACGGCGCAATAAATTCGGCAAATATCATGATTAAATAGATAATAAGAAGGGCCGCAAAGGAGACCGTTCCAAGCGGCCGGCTTGCGAGGTATTTTGCAAACTTTTTCATTCTTTGCCATACCTTATGCGCGGGTCAACCACGGCCAGCAGTATATCAGCCAGAACCATTCCGACAAGAACCAGCGCCGAGCTAAACCTGATATTGGCCAGTACCAGATTGATATCTTCCTGTAAAACCGCCTCGTACATGAGCTGGCCTATGCCGGGATAGGCAAAAATAATTTCGAGAATCAGGGAGCCCGAAAAAAGGCTTGCAAGCAGGTTGGCGCTGCCGGTGATGTACGGGTTAAGGGTGTTGCGGAACGCATGGTTAAAGTACACCCGCCATTCGCCGATGCCCCGGCTCCGCAGGCTTGTGATATACGGCTGCCCAAGCTGATCGAGCATGGTAGCTCGTATCATGCGCAGGGTTCCTCCTATGCCGCCAAGGAAGGCAGCGAGGAGCGGCA
>JAISJS010000152.1 GCA_031261385.1 Treponema sp. | reverse complement strand
ATTTTGGTGAAACTGAATGAAATGGAATATTTGCGCCATTTCCTGTTGACAAATTTAACGTAGCATGATATAAGGGCATTATCAAATGATAAATTATGCCGATTTCCTAAAATAACCTTTCTGATTTTCCAAAAGCACTGATCTAACGGGCGAGGTCTGTCCGCGTCCGAATTCTTTGCTTACAGGAGATTCAGAATGATGGCTCAAAATGACTTGCAGTGGAAGCTGCTCGGCGATGTCCGGAAAGATGGTATGGCCCTCGCAAAAATCCCGGACAACCTAAAAACGGTGGACCTGTGTGCGGCAGCGCTCAGACAGTGCCAAGACCCCAAGTGCTTTGCGCTGGTTCCGAAGCGCATTCGGAAAATGGCAAAAATAGCCGCCGGCTGTTACAACTACCATCCCCCAATGGGCAGCTCCATTTCTTCCATTTATAGGAAGGGATAGCCGAAGGGAGGCTGCTTCACGGCAGCCTCCCTTCAAAAGATACTATTTTCATCTGGTTTGGCATTCCATGACAAACCAGCCTGATATATTGAAGGTATAACTATTTATGGAGGCAATCATGGCTACACAGGAACTTAAGAACGCGAATGGCCACTTAATCGGCACTATTAGGGATGGCAATAGCGGAAGGCTTGAAATCTACGATGCGAGCGGCTGGCTTAAAGGGACATACGACCCTCAATCTAACCAAACGAAGGACAGCTCCGGGTGGGTGATTGGAACGGGGAATCTGCTGACGACATTGCTGTAACGGCGAAAAATCGGAAAATTCCGGTAATTCCCCTTGGTTTAGCACTCTGTGACAAATCAACCAGGGTATAGTTTGGGAGCAAAGGAAACAAGGCAGCATTTTGCCGATTCCCCCCTATTTGCGGAGACCGTTCAGTCGAAGAACGGGACTCATATCCGCCAAAAGAATCGACCTTATAGAAACAATGTTAGTTTTTAAAGAATGCAGGGTGTTTGAGTTTCGTCATAGATGGGGAATTTATTACTGGTTTAGCATTCCATGACAAACCAAGATGATACAATAGAATTATATGGAGGCGAATGATGAAAAGAGGTTTCATGTTTCTTGTTTTGGCACTTGCCTTTTATGGTTGTGCCACTACTCGTTTTACGATCACCGACCAGATGGCAAAACCCATAATTGATTCGCAGTGGGCAGAGATGCTTAATACTCTGGAACCAGACGCCCCTGTATGTGTTTGGTGGTGTGATGACGAGCGCTTTATAAAAGAGCCGGGTGAACAGGAGCATGTAACCACCATAGCCTTTTGGATTCAAGGATATATTGAACAGCAACTCGTAAAAGCAAATAAATATGATGTCGTTACAAGAACGCATCTTGAAAAGATATTTCGTGAACAGGAATTCCAATATTCCGGCCATGTTGATGATAGAACAATGGCGTCCATCGGCAAGATCCTGGGAGCTAAATATATGGTCGTTTCAAGGATTACCCCGATAAGTACTTTGAATATACAGATTTTGGATTGTGAAACAGGGAAAATCATGCATGTTTCTGATACCAGTGTCAACGAAAAGCAAAGGATTGGTGCGTGATGATACGGATGATATGGGTCGCTTTGGACACGCTATGTATTCCCGTAGCAGTTATCTGTCTTGTAACGTACTGTTCCGGTTATAACGAGGGAAGAGTTGAAGCATATGGACATGAAATAACTATCGCGGCCAATAGTTACGAAGCAGAGCTTGGTGATTTGCAAAATCAGATAAAAGACATTTCTGCAAATTATGATAAGGAAATTGTTTCTTTGCAGAAAAAGCAAACACTGGAAATCAATGTTTTGCAGAAGAAAAAGGCGCTTGAAATTACCGCTTTACAATCGGATCAAAATTCTGAGATTAGCAATTTACAGGAGAAACAGTACCTTGAGGCGGATCGATTGGAGGCTAAACACGAAAAAGAGGTAATTGAAACCAGGGACTCCTATTACATTAAAGGCCAGACAGATGCCAGAACGAGCGTTCAAAAGCAAATTGACTCAAAGGCAGCAAAAAACATGTCGAAAAATGATTGGGATGCCCCAGTCTATTCCGTAAAGAAGTAAGAAAAGGAGACCGAATAATGACAATAAAAAGAACGGGATGTATTATAGTTGGTATAGCAATAGTACTCACTATGAGTAGTTGCCATAATATAGGATATGCAAGTGGAAAAAAGGCCGGGATTAAAGCAGCGCAGTCCGGTGCTGAAAGACAATATAAACCGAAAATTGCCGCATTGAAATCTGAATTAGATGGAGTTAAACCAAGCTATGAAAAGAAGATTAAAACGATAAAAAATAACCATGCTGTGCAAATTAATACAATAAATAACAACCACACTGCACAAATTACTAATATGAATCAAAACCACAACGCCAAAATCAGTGAAATAAATCGCAATCACAATGCCAAAATTAGTGGTATGCAAAATGCACACGCTAAAAAACTTGAACAGACGAGAAATGATAATTTCAGTAAAGGTCAATCAGCGATGAATAGCCGTATCTCAGATATGATAGACCTGGATGCAGAGAATAAGCCAGCAGTAACCAATTGGAACGCTACGGTATATAGTATCAATTCCTATCGGTAAAACCCCGCATTGGATCATTAACCAAAAGGAATTATACCCTGACATATCTTGTTTCGGAAGTTTCAGGTTGGATAATCCGGCCACACTCGGTCACGCAATCCGGTAGCATCCGGCCAGCAGTTCCGGCGTTATCCGGGCAGAGCCGACACCTCAAATCCAACCCTGTACACTGGGGAAAAGACCCACGTTACAGAAGAACACAATGAGGTGCGAAGAAGCTATGAAGATCATCGAAGTATTACGGCTTTGGGAACAGAACTATTCCCAGAGGGACATTGCGTGCAGTGTGAACTGCGCAAAGACTACCGTTGGGGAAATACAGAAATGGTGTCGCAAGTCCTGCTGTTTAACGAGGCAGATGCCATCATAGGCCGGCGCATGGGGTTTAACGCAGACAGCCGGGCGGTGGACCAGATGGAGAATTCCATCCAGAATATCATCTTGCAGGAGATGGAAGACCTCTCCGGCATATTGATAGCCACCACCAACCTGGCAAAAAACATGGACAAGGCTTTTGAGCGGCGTTTTCTCTATAAATATAGTTGAGAAGACGTATAATAAAGGAAGCGTAGGGATATGCGAAGTATGTTTTGGAAGGCTATCTGGTTCTGTTTGCCGTGAAATCAATCTCCCCGAACAGCTCCCGTATCCTTTCCCGGAAATTGTCCGGCAGGGGGGCCTCCAGGCGGCGGGGCATTGGCGGCTGGGCTTGTTCGGGCAGCTCCAGGGTCCAGGCGTGGAGCAGAAAGCCGCCGCGCTGGCCGCTGCCGCCGTACTTGCGGTCCCCGGCCAGGGGATGCCTGTGGGCGGCGGCCTGGGCGCGGATCTGGTGGGTCCGGCCGGTGTCCAGTTCCAGCCGGGCAAGGGTAAGGCCCGAGGCGCTCGCCAAGGGGTAGGCCCTGGTCCGCGCTTCCTTGGGGCCGTCTTTCCCGATGCCGACCTTGGAGCCCGGCAGGGCAAAACTTTTTCCCCGGACCCGGTCCCGCGCCAGGATGTCCTCCCAGGTTTCGTCCCGGCCCATGGTCCCGTCAAGCAGCGCCAGGTAGGTTTTGCGGACCCGCCGTTCCCGAAGCAGGGCGCTGAAAGCCCGGGCGCCCGCGAGGCTCGCGGAAAAAACGACGATCCCGCTGGTGGGCTTGTCCAGGCGGTGGAGGGGGCCGGGCTTGAAGGAGAGGGAAGGGGGGAGCTTGGGCGCGAGGTACGCCTGGACCAGGGTCTCCAGGCTTTCCGGCCCATGGGTCGCCAGCCCCGCCGGCTTGTTTAGGGCCAGGAAATCCGCGCTTTCCCACAGTATGCTCAAGGCTAAACTGGGCGGGGTTTTTTGTTTGCTGGACGCGGCGGTTTTGGCGCGGATCGCCCCGGCATCGCCATCGCTGATCGGCACCCGTATCGCCGCGCCCGCCCGCACCCGGTCCGAGGCCCCGCCCGGCGCGCCGTCCACCAGGACCCGCCCCTTCCGCAGGAGCCCGTGGATGGCGGAGAGGGGCATGTCCGGCAGGGCCTTGCGCAGTATCCTGTCCAATCGCCGTCCGTCGTCATCCGCCGCAGCGACAAGGGTCAGCACCGATGTCATACGCCCACTATACCGCTGAGCACGGCCCCCGGTGAAGCCATGAGTGCTTCACGGCTTTAGTCTGCGTTCAATCGGCGTATTTCACGGATTGCGCTTGTTGGAAACAAGGCGAAGGAATTATACTTGATGCCTGCAATTTTACAGACACGATAGACAAAAGTTACACAATCGTTCGCCGGAACAAAATAGACAGGCGGGTTGTGTTCCCATTCATCAATAAAAACCAACAGCTCTGCATAAGTATTTTCATCAATGTCAAACTCGGCCAATTCTTGCTGATACGG
>JAISJS010000101.1 GCA_031261385.1 Treponema sp. | reverse complement strand
ACCCCCCGAACAAAAGCGCCCACCCGGTAACAGTCCGCGAAGTTGCCAACGGACGTACCCTGCCGGATTTCCAGATTGTATATATCAGTGACGGGGAAGGTTCCTTTTGCGCCGAAGGTAAAACTTATGCGGTACGTTCCGGTTCCATGTTGCTGCTCCTGCCCGGTATGAAGCACTTTTACAAGCCCCTGTACGAAACCGGCTGGCATGAATATTGGGTTGGTTTTACCGGTAGCTTTTTTAACGGACTGCTCAAAGAGGGCATCCTTTCCCGGGAGCATATTTTTTTTGAAATAGGCCTGCGGGATTATGTGCTTTCAATTTTTACCCAAATTTTTGATGAGGTCCGTTCACAGGAACCGCTGTATCAGGTAAAAGCCTGCTCCAAGGTGTTTCTGCTGCTTGCCGAATTGCTCACCTTTGAACGCAGAAAGGAGCATCCCCATTACTCACAGCAGCAAAAAATTGTAGAAAAGATAAAGTTTCTAATGGAAGAAAACATCTGTAATAGAATTGATATCCCCGATATTGCCCAAACAATGGGCATCAGCACTTCCTGGCTCAACGATGTCTTTAAAACCTATACCTCGATGACGCCTTACCAGTATTACATCCAGATAAAAATCAACAAGGCCTGCCGTTTGATTGAATCAACCGATATATCCATAAAGGAAGCGTCATTTAAGCTGGGGTTTGACGATCCGTATTATTTTTCGCGGCTCTTTAAACAAAAGACCGGCATTCCGCCTTCCAAATGGAAGCGGTTTATTTATCAATAATCCACATGGCCCCATACGGGGGAAGTTCAATTTGCGAACCGGTATTTTCCCCGCTGATAAGATCGATCCCCGGGCGAATGCCCTGGCAAATGCTCTTGGCAAAATCTTTTATATCGAGAACTGGTGTACAAGTATGGCAGCTGACATTTATCAGCACTAACACGGATTGCGGAGAGTCTTCTGCTTTACGGATAAACGCAAAAACCCGCGGATCGATGTGCAGAATTTTTTGGGATGCAGACGGAGCAAACTGCGGGCACGTTTTTCTGATTTCAATCAGTTTTTTTAGGGCAGAAAAAGCCCTGTATCGAAAATTTGACGGATCTGCAAGCTGCGCCGCCAAATCTTCATATTCAAATTTTTCCCGGTTGATGCGGCGGTTGATGCCGCTTTCGACAAGCCCCTTGTAATCGTTGCGGGAACCGAAGAGGCTGTTGTAATAAATCGCGGGAAGTCCGGCAAGGGAAAGGAGCAGGGCATGGGCAGCAATGAAACGCTGAAGCCGGAGATCGTCACTGTCACCGGGATCGCTTAAGGCGTCCATATAGGTGATGTTAAGCTCGTAGGGTTCCTGCTGGCCGTCGGGGAGGGAGCGGTAATTGATTTTGCCGCCGCGCTTTTGGACCGCGTCCACAAGATTCTGCTTTTCTTCGGCAGTCAGAATTCCTTCGGTGGGGCGCATACCTATTCCGTCGTGGGAAGCGAGGAAATTGAAAAACGCCGTCCCCTTTCCCGCCGGTTCAAGCTGCTCCGCCCAGCGGGTGAGTTTTTCGGCATTGCCTGAAATAAACGAGAACAGCGTCAGCGGCGGCAGCGGAAACTGATACACAAGGGAAGCCTCATCATCGCCGTTTCCAAAGTAACTGATATTTTCTTTATGGGCGACATTGGTTTCGGTAATGATGGCGCATTTGGGGGAACAAAGATTCAAAACCGAACGTGACAACTTGACAAATTCGTGGACCTCGGGAAGGTTAAAACAATTCGTGCCTGCTTTTTTCCACAAATACCCAATCGCGTCCAATCGAATAAAACGCGCGCCGCGCTGGGCATACATCAAAAGTACATCAAGCATTTCAAGAAGCACTTCGGGATTTTGGTAATTTAAATCAACCTGATCATCGCTAAAGGTGGTCCAGATATGCTTTTCACCTTCGCTTGTTTCAAAAGCGGTTAGAAGGGGCAGGGCGCGGGGACGGGCTACCGCAGAATAATCGACGGCAGGATCGCAGGCAATAAAAAAATCTTTATACTTTGGATCGCCTGCAAAAAAGCCTTTAAAATAGGCGCTTGAAACAGAACAGTGGTTCAGCACCGCGTCAAACATCAGATCAAAATTTTCGCTGAGGGCGGCAATATCATCCCAGGCGCCAAGATTTTCGTCGATGGCACGGTAATCGACAACAGAAAATCCGTCATCGGAGGTATAGGGAAACATCGGCAGAATGTGAACGATGTTGATGATCCCTTTCAGGTTCCCCGTCAAAATCCGGTTGAGCATTTTGAGGCCTTCGCCTTTTTTACCGCTGTGAACTGCATCGCCATAGGTAATCAGGGCGATGTCCTTTTCGGAAAGTTCAGGATAATTTTTAAACGAAGCCTTGTTCCATTTTTCGATCAGGGCGCAAACTTTGGGGTAAAGGCTTTCGTATTCACCGGGATACAGAATTTTAAGGCGATCTTTTATAGTGTCCACTTATACCACCTCGTTTTATCAGTTTGATCAGGTTAAATCAATCATCACCTTGACCACATCGGGATGACCCGCAGCGGCATATTCGTAGGCGGCGATCGCGTCATCAAATTTAAAGGTCTTGCTGATAAGGCGCTTGATGTCGATTTTACCCGCGTTCACGAGAGCCACCGCCCGGTCAAAACAGTTGATGTACCGGAAAATTGTTTCGATGGTGATTCCCATCCCCTGGAGGTACGCAACATCAATCGGAACAGTTCCGTTCATCATTCCCACAAGGACAACCTTTGCGCCTTTTTTTGCACAGCGGAAAAAATCGGGATACACGCGGGGACTGCCCGATGCTTCAAAAATTATTCCGCAGCCGACGCCATTGGTTTCCTTCATTATAAATTCACGGAGGTCCGTTTTTGCGGTGTTGACAGGAACGATGTTTGCGTACGATCCGGCGATGTCGAGTTTTTCCTGCTTCACATCGGAGATGAAAACTTTGCTGCACCCTGCCGCCAGAGCGGAAATGGCGCATATGGTTCCGATAGTACCGCAGCCTACCACGAGGGCAGTATCGCCGGGCTGAATCCTGGCCTTTTTTGCCGCTTCAATGCCGATGGCAAGGGGCTCGATCATCGCGCCCTCGGCGGCGCTCATCCCTTTTGGCAGCTTGAAACAAAATTGACTTGGGTGAACCACCGTCTCCCGCAGGCATCCGTGAACAGGAGGAGTTGCCCAGAAAACCACGTCAGGATCGATGTTGTACATCCCTGCCAGAACTTCACCGGAGAGCGGTTTTGGGATCCCCGGCTCCATACAGACGATATCTCCGATTTCAAAATTCGTTACCTTATCGCCCTTTTCGATAATTACCCCCGCCGCTTCATGACCCAGGATCATCGGCTCCCTGACGATAAAATCGCCGATGGCCCCCTCAAGGTAATAATGAACGTCGCTGCCGCAAATTCCGCAGGCCTGTATTTTTATTTTCACATCATAGGGACCGGTTTTTTCGGTAATGGGAAAATCCCGAAGGCTTAAATTTTTTTTTGATTCAAGAACTAATGCTTTCATATATTACTCCTGATATGTTTAAACTACCCTCTACCGATATAATTGTCAATCTTTCAAAAAATCAAATGTATGAACATGAAATTCAAAGAGAAGAAACCACGAACTACACGAAAACACGAACGAAAGTACAAAATTGTCCTTATTGTGTTGGTTCGTGTGGTTCGTGGTAAAATTCCTTTTCATGCGTCTGTCGTGTTTTGAGGCTTGCAAAAAAAGGCTATTATGGCTTATTCTATAACTATGTATTCGAGTCTCGAATTCCATAAAGCGGCGTTTAGACACCATGTAACAGAAGCAAATATTCGCTATGCTCTGTGGCATGCAATTTATGAAAAGCTGCTTGATATCTCTACAGACAAATGGCTTCTTATCGGGTATGATTCTACCGGAAATTTGATTGAAGTCGTGTATAATCGTATTGATGATGACAAGGCATATGTTTTTCATGCTATGCCATGCCGGCCTAAGTTTTTTGATGAACTCTATTTATAGGAGGAGGAAACTATGCCAATGATGACTGAAGAAGAAGCGTATGCTTTAGAAGAAGAAATTACCAATGCCGATATAACGCTTAAGCCGGGTAAAGGCGGCGGCATGTTTATGCGCCAGCGGAAATTACTTGATGCTTTAGACCGGACAAATGCGGAATATATTATTACCCGTGCAATTGCAACCAATAAAATGCCATTGCAGATCCTCGATGAAATGGTGCATGGACAAATTATCCAAAATCCAGAGGTTCCTGCGCATGTATAATTGATACCATATATGCTCAGGCGGTGTGCGGCGCAATGGTCCGGGTAGGTTTAAGAGTGAGAAGTATTGGCTGCCTCCTTGTTTCCTCTCCCTTTTTGTGGTAGCTTTAACCCGAGGGGAGAACCATGAAAGCCGCGATCATTTTCGGTTCAAAATCCGATACTGCCATTATGAAAAAAGCCGCCGGTGTCTTTAAGGATTTTGGCGTTTCATATACCTCCCATGTTATCTCTGCCCACCGCGTGCCGGAGCTTTTGAGTGAAACCATTGCCCGGCTTGAAAATGATGGAACCGAGGTTATCATTGCAGGGGCGGGGCTTGCTGCGCATCTGCCGGGGGTTATCGCAAGTCAGACTTTTATACCGGTAATCGGCGTGCCCATTGCTTCAGGGGGGCTTGGCGGCATGGACGCCCTGCTTTCAATTGTGCAGATGCCCAGGCCCATTCCCGTCGCAGCGGTGGGTGTGGACAATGCCGCCAATGGGGCATACCTGGCCTGCGAAATATTGGCCCTCAAATATCCTGAGCTTAAAAAGAAACTTGCGGAATACAGAATAAA
>JAISJS010000090.1 GCA_031261385.1 Treponema sp. | reverse complement strand
TTAGGATGTTGAGCTCAAAGTTGGGGCGTTGCAACTGAATCGGCACATTGCGATATATTTCCCGGTAGCCGTAAGAGCCTTGTGCACAGCCTACCGGGCCGTGTATGATAAGCACCGAGTCACGTATTGTGAGGATACGATTGACTACTTGTGTCAACAGGCATTGCGAAGTCTGCTCAAATGTGCGATTCTTCCACTCCAACTCCTTGCCGGAATGTATGTCACGTAGAAACTCGCTCACCTTACCGGAGTACGCCTTAATACTATTCAGGCTTTCCTCGCGTTTGGGACTGGTATCATTTTCCAAATTGATTTTGGGTATTTCATGTGTTGCCATAATTACCGCTCCTTTTAATTAAATCCTTTCGGCTAAGCCCTGCACTTCGCCGGATTCCAGTGCCAATAGCTGTTTGCCCCATTTGGCTGCCCAGTCGCGCAGTTCCGACGTTTCCAGGGGCGCAGGAACTTTGGATTCTTCATGCGCCGCAATTTTCGCGGCCAACGCCTTATAAACGCCTGCCTGAGCCGAATCCGGCGCGGCCTCGATGACGGTTTTCCCTTGCAGTTCCGCCTGGGTAACCGTTACCGAACGGGGAACATATTCCACCACCTGGGTATTCGTCACCCGGACGAAATCGTCGATAATCTCCTTAGAATAAGGCTGATTGATGGAGTTCGCAATCACGCCGCCGAGTAAAGCTCCGCCGTTGTCAGAATACTTGTGTATGCCTTTGAACAGGTTATTTGCCGCGTAAATCGCCATAAAATCGGCCGACGAAACGGTAAATACGTGTTCCGCGATACCCTCGCGAATCGGAACGGCAAAGCCGCCGCACACCACGTCGCCCAAAACGTCGTAAATCACATAGTCAATTTCCAGTTCCTCAAAAGTATGCTGCTGTTTGAAGAGCTGAACCGCCGTGATAATACCCCGCCCGGCACAGCCCACCCCCGGAGCGGGGCCGCCCGCTTCCACGCAATATATACCATTGAATCCCTGGAATATCACCTCTGAGGTTTTGACCACATTCTTTTCCCGCAGCGTATCCAACACGGTGGGAATATAGGTTCCGTCCCGGAGCGTATTGGTGGAATCGCTTTTCGGGTCACAGCCGAACTGTATAACTTTGTACCCCGCCACCGACAGGGCTGCGGACAGATTAGAGGTCGTGGTCGACTTTCCGATTCCCCCTTTACCATAAATTGCGATTTGCTTAATCTTTTTTGCCATTTTCTCCTCCCGCTT
This sequence comes from Treponema sp., assembly GCA_031261385.1. Taxonomy (GTDB): domain Bacteria; phylum Spirochaetota; class Spirochaetia; order Treponematales; family Breznakiellaceae; genus JAISJS01. The sequence continues at coordinate 2,404 of JAISJS010000090.1, read as the reverse complement.
CAACTGATATATTGTGCCCGAAAAAAATAACACCGGAGATAAACTTGATTGTATCAATCAACAGTTCGTCTCCGGTGTTCCGGTTGACAAATAATATTTTTATCCTGCCGCCTGGCATGCCCGACAGTTGGTTTTAGCCGCCGCTGCTTACAGCACTTTGATGGTTTCGTTTTTCTCAACTCCTATAATTTGCGCCGCTTTGATTTTGATCGTGACCGTTCCATATTGAACGCTGTCCAGATATTTGGTAATTATCTGAAAATCAGCCTCGGCAATGGGCCGATGACCCCGGTCGGCTATACTTCCGCTCACAGAATCCGCAAACTCCCGAAAATCCAAATGTTCTTCCCCTAATGACAGGTACGAAATTTTTCCGCTATGCTTGGTTATGCTTACTGATCCATCATCAACTTTAGACAAGAGTTCTTTTAGTAATGCAACAAAGGCGCCGCTCTCTTTCATAATTATTTGGTTTACCTCCCATCAAATCATCTCCTATTCTTGGGTAAACAAGGTCGTGGATAAATATCTCTCGCCGGTATCCGGCAGCAAGACGACAATAGTTTTCCCTTGGTTTTCGGGACGTTTCGCAATCTCGCTGGCCGCAAACGCCGCCGCACCGGAAGAGATACCCACCAGCAAACCTTCATTTTTCGCCAGTTTGCGGGAGGTGGCAAAGGCTTCCTCGTCCTTCACCGTAAAGATTTCGTCTATCACCTCCCGGTTCAAAACCTCGGGGACAAAGCCCGCGCCGATGCCCTGAATCTTGTGGGGGCCGGCCTTGCCTTCGGATAATACGGGAGAATCGAAGGGCTCTACCGCCACAATCTTGACGCCGGGTTTCTTCTGCTTCAATACTTCACCGACCCCGGTAATCGTGCCGCCGGTGCCCACCCCGCAAACGAAAATATCTACCGCGCCGTCGGTATCGTTCCAAATCTCCACCGCCGTCGTCACCCGGTGTATTTGTGGATTGGCAGCATTGGTGAACTGACCGGGGATATAGGAATTAGGCGTGGTTTCGTTAAGCTCCTTGGCCCGGGTGATGGCGCCCTTCATTCCCTCCGAACCCGGAGTTAAAACCAGCTCCGCGCCGAGGGCGGCCAAAAGATTGCGGCGTTCCTGACTCATGGTTTCCGGCATCGTGAGGACAATCTTATACCCCTTCGCCGCCGCCACAAACGCCAGCGCAATGCCGGTGTTACCACTCGTAGGCTCAATCAGGGTGGTATCCTTGTCAATAAGTCCCTTTTCTTCGGCGTCTTTAATCAGCGCATAGCCGATTCTGTCTTTAACGGAGGATTGCGGATTGAAGCTCTCTAATTTGGCGATCAGCTTGGCGCCCAAGCCTTCCGCTGCATTGTAGTTAGCCAGATACAACAGCGGAGTGTTACCAATCAGGTCAGTTAATTTTTCAGCAATTTTTGACATTTGACATTTTCCTTTACGCTTTATTTTTCATTTTATAATGGCGGCAACATCATTAAAGAACCGGGAGAGATATTATTTTAACTGCCTGCCTGCGAGGCATTTTAAAAAAATGGGTATCAAAAAAGCAGTCCCCGGAATATTTCCTTAAAACTGCCTCAAAAAAGCTTGCCTTATGCAGGATTTAAGTTTATTCCCGTAAATATTCTCCTGGACGCGCCAAAAAGCCCCCGCGCATGCCGCGCATCAGCCCGCACATTATTCCCGCCATTATGGCAGTGATCCCCGCTGCGCTATAGGTCATCCCGCTCAACTCCTGTCTCAAATACCTATTAATTACATAGGTTTAGTGTAATTAGCTTTGATTAAGAATACTACGCCCCTGAACTCTTGTCAAGTATATTTTTAAAAAAATTTTTTCTTTTTTTAGCAACCTGGTTTTTTAAAAATCCAATTCATCGCCTAGCCCTGTGCAACCGAAAGCTTCACGGGCAGATATCAATCTGGTCAATTCGGTTTTAGGGAAACCCAAATATCCGCAAGGTTGACAAATTTTCCAATGCAGCATATAATACAAATAAAAGTACAATAATTTGTATGAAAGGAGCCAATCGATGATAGCATTGAAGGCCGCTGATGTCCGTAACAATTTTAAAAACGTATGCAACCTGGTCGCCGCTGGGGAACCGGTTATTATTCCTCGACCCAAGAATGAAAATATAGTTTTGATTTCGGAGAAACGCTTATCCTATCTTGAAAAACTGGAAGAGAACATAGAATACGAACAGAGAATAAAAGCCGCTCTGGATAACTTAAATAACGGCGGTGGACTTTCTTTTGAGATGAAAGAACTTGAAGCCTTTGAAGCTATGTCCGCCGAGGAAATAAAGGCTTACGTATTCGAGAAAAAAGGGCATAGGCTATAAATATGAGTATTATCTTTGACGACCTGGCTTTTGCACAATATACCGCCTGG
>JAISJS010000028.1 GCA_031261385.1 Treponema sp. | reverse complement strand
CTTCCCTACTATTTCCGCAGACTGGCCAATAGCAATATCGGAGTTTGCACACCCTGTGCGATAAGATTTGCAATGCCGGTGACCTCATTGGTCATGGTAGTCAATACACCAGCCGCCGCCTGAATTCTGCCAAGGATATTTAATAGCTGGCATTTAATAAATCCGAACGCCTGAAGCAGCGTCATGGTATTGGCCTCTTCTGCGGCAAATTGTTCTACGGCAATGAGTGCCACAGCTTCAGGCTTGGTAAAATCCTGCGGCGACAGTACCGCCGCCCTGGTATCAAGTGAAACGCCGGCCCGCTTTAACGTAAGCGATATTTTGCATTGTCCATTCTCGTCAGCCGCTTCTGAAATCCGGTAATCGTCAACAACAACCTTAAAACGGCCCCAAAGTGGATGATCAAAAAACCCGGGGCTGTCATCGGAAGTTGGGATCATCAGTGCGGAAAGAAACGCAACACGCTGTTGAAGGTAATATTCTCCACGCAAAAATCCGTAAACAGTAATGCTCTGGACTTTATGATTTAACGGTTCATTTGACCAAAGCCCAAAAAATGGGTATTCGGCAGTATCATTAGACTGGCCGCCGGAGAATTCTAAATTTTCATAAATAAAAGGAATTGGCGATCCTTCAGGAGGCTGATAACTGGAAAGGCGGGGACTATCATCATCATCCGCACGGTATGCTTCACGCCATTTTTCTTTGTAAAGACTGGGAAGTGCTAGATCAAAGCTCATCGGTTTACCATCCTTGCCCGGGGAGCAGAGCCAGGGTTAAACCGGACTGGTGTTGTATTGTTACTAATGGCTACAGATGCGGTAGGCCGGTCGCCGGTCAGATTTACGTTCACGTCCATAATTGCTTGGCCGTCAAATGTTACCGGCTGCGCTGTTTCGGCAAGATGCGGCACCGATTGCAGTTCCATCGAATACATATTCGGCTGGTTTTTTACAATCTGCTTGTCATCGGCAAGCCCCTCTCCTATAGCTTCCCCGATTGAACGCCCCGTTTTGCCGCCAAAATATCCAATAAGCCCGCCCGCAAGAGCGCCGAGTGCGGTTCCAACTACAGGCACGACAGAGCCTATCGCCGCACCCGCGATAGCCCCGGCCGCCGCGCCGCCTATCGACCCTACAGCCTGTCCTACGGCGCCGCCCTTTGCTTTGCCTTTTTCTTTTTCCGTTAATTCCTCGTTTTGATTTATCCCGTCTAATTCATTGATCATATCCGGCATGGCAAAAAGCGCCGCGCTTAACGCCGCACCCCCGCCGATTTTCATGGCGCCTTTCGCTCCGCCGATATTCCTAAACGCGCTCCTGGCAGTGTTGTAAGCCGTGCTGCCCTTGCCGTCAACAGGCATCCCGTTCAAAAGAGTTCCCGCGCCGCCCATGTTTGTAACGGTTACAGGAATACCCGCTCCGCCCGAAAGCCCGCCCCCGATGTTTCCGGCTTTCATTGATTTTATATTTCCTATAAAAGAGATAACAGTTGAAAATGCTTTCATTCCCGTAAGAAGCAAAAGGGCGCCGCCGATGCCCTTTATTGCAATTTCCAGTCCTTTGGGATTTTCATTTAATAGGCGCGTTACGGTTTCTAGCGGTTTTATGAGCGCGCTGTCAGACTGCGCCATTATCGCGTTTTGCAGTCCGTTAAGAGCGGACTTCATGGTTTTCATATTTGCTTCCGCTCTGCCGGAAACCGCGTCATGGGTGTCACCCAAATCGCCGATTTTATTCCCTTTTTCTACAAGCGCGTCCATTATTACGGTAAAATCTTTTAGTTTGCCGTATTGCTTGGTGTCAAATCCGTTTAAGTATTTACGCATGGCATCCCGCGTTTCCGGGTTGGCGAAATCCTGCATTGCGGATTGATACTGCTGAATTGCTTTTGTATTTTTCGCTCCTTTGTTAAGCGTAAGAATTGTCGTGTACAGGCTCTCCAAATTTTCAATGGGGGTATCGCTGAATTCCATAAGCTGGGGAATATAGCGCGTAAACTCCGCAAGTCCCATGCCCTGAAGCCTGTCGTCTATTTCGGCAAGATTGTTCAGTTTCGTTTTGAAAATATCAACATCAGCGCCGCGCAAATGAAGAACGCTGAATAACTCCCCGGCTTCCGCGCCGCTTAGTCCCAAGCCCTGAACGGCAAGGGCGGCAAAACGGGCGCTCTCTTTTATCGTTTCAAATTCAATTGAATTGTCGGCGAGCGTCGCGGCGTAGGCGGTCATCTCGTCCTTTGATATTTTCGTTTCCTGCGCGATTGCGATTAACTCACGCCGCAACCGGTTCGTTTCCTGCGCCGACATACCGGCGTTGGTTCCTATGCGTACAAGCCTATCCTCGTAATCGATGCTTGCCTTGAGAAGCGCCCCCGCGCCCAGGGTAACGCCGAGAGACGCTATCTGCGCCCCGATGCCTGAAAAAGCCCTGTTTGCGGTATTGGCAGCGCTTACCGCTTTTTCGCCAAAGTTTTTAGCGGACGCGGCGGCATCCTTCATGCCGGAGGAAAACTTGTCTTTCAGGGATATTTCTATTCCCGTTTTAATTTCTGCCATTATGGTATACCGTGCATCGCTTTATAGGTATCAAAGGCGGTTTCATGCCAGTCTTTTAGTTCGCGCCAGCTAAAATTCATAGCGGTTTCAAAACTAATAGACGGCATGAGCATAAGAAGCTCGCCTACAATTGCGCGGAGGTCTTTTGCGAAGCCGGCTTCGCTGTATCCGCCTCCGCGCTCGTAGGGCCTTCCTTTTGTGTATCAAACAAATTGATCTCCCCAAAAAAACGTTGTTTCGTTCGGCCCACAATAACGCACATATCAGCAAAATCCTCCGGCACCATGCTGCTGAATAAAACTTCGGGAACTCCCGTAAGGCTCGAAGCCATAGCAATGGCATTTGCGACGGTATCGGGCGGATATTTGTCTGTCGCGAGCGCGTCTTTTACCGTGGGCGGGTGAAACGTCAATGTATCAACGGTAACTTCCCCGCTTTTAAGCGGTACACGGAGCGTCATAACTTCGTTTTCAAAAGGATTTATTTTTGCCACCCCGTGCCCCCTAAACCAGTCTGGGGCTTGTGCCGGAGTTGTATTCAATATCCATCTCCGCATCGCCAAGCTCGCCCGGTTCGGTGACCCACGCATTCGGCATCATGTACTGCTTGCCGCCTGTCGTAAAAATGGTCAGGGTATCTTCGTCAGCATTGCTCAATTCTTCAACGCCATATTTGCCGGTAGCGTTGAGCTTAAGTTTCAAAGAGGCACAGGTCTGACTTTCGGTGTAGCCGGTATTTTCCGGCACTTCGCCTGTTTTCGTTTCCCGCTTTTTCCCGGCGGGCTTAAAGGTCGCTCCTTTTTCCTGGATGGGCAGTTCGCCAACATTCTGCGAAATTACCCTGAGGACTCGTTCAAGTTTCATAATCTACCCCCTATTTGAATTGCAGAAGACCGGCACCGATATAGAACTGGCCGATCAGATTCGGCTGATGCTGATACTCAAGCCGTGTTTTACTGTCCTGTTTGACTTCGACAATGATGGACTTTTTATAGCCATCAAAATCCTGACACCACTGGAACGCTTTAATGAACACCTCGCTGTAAAGTTCGGCAAGAAAGGAACGGAAAACACCGGCGGTCATTACCTTCGCTCCGGAACCGAAATTCTCTTCCGTGCCGGCCAGCTTCCATGTTTTGAAACGCTTCTTTGCCTCGGCATTGATATACGTTCTGACAGCGTCTACCGTTTCGGTAACCTGAACATCAAGATAACTTGTATCGCGGCCTCCATCCGTATTTTCGGTATAGCTGGTCACCAGCCGTTCGATCAGCACATTGCCGGTCGTATCCAGCCGATAGGTAGCAATGCCGGCCTGAAGGAGCTTCTGGCGTTCATCTGCGGTAAACTCCACGCCGCCAAGCAAGCCGGGGATTTTGGTATCGTAGGTGTTTGCGGCGGGATCATCAGCGAGGATGCGGCAGGCAATGGCACACCAGGCGGCGGCCCAGACACAGGGCAGTTCAGGGTTCTTACCGCGAGGCACCAGCATGATGTGCGGTGAGTTTACCTCTTCGGCCTGCCCCAGCATGGTACCCGATTCGGATACGCTTCCAAGCTCCCCGGCGAGGCCAATATACATTCTGCCGCCTATTTGACGCATCGCCCCATACCTGGACTCTAGTTCATCGGACGATGCCCTTATGGCATCAACAGAATCAAAGGCGCTGGCCATAAAGTTATAACGGACTTCACCAAGTCTGGAAAAATCGATAGCGGGATCATTGGCTCCCGGCGTTTTCTGACCGTCGGTAATGGTGATCCCGCTTGACGTTTCTGCGGCGATGCTGACGGCGTTGTAATTTCCCGCCGTGCCTTTTACGGTGGATAAAACTGTAACAGAACCGGCATCAGCCTCGGCGGTTACCGGAAGCGTAATGTCAGAATTGATGCAGGCAACAATGGCGGCGGCCACAGCCTCAGCGTCAGCATCGGCTTCTATTGCCGCAGTCATTTTTTTGCCGTTTATCAAAATGCTGACCGCACCGGCTACAGCAGTTGAAACAGTAACGCTGAACACTTTTTTCCATGCGGTTCCCGCTTGAGCCTCCGCTACAGGCAATACCCAAAGTTCCTCAACCTTGTTAAGCGACAGGAAGGTTGCCGCCATAATTGCGGCATGGCTTCCTTGACCGAAAAGCTGGTGTGCCTTGGTTTCGGAAAGAACTTGAACCGGCTTGCCCGGCCCCGCAGTCCCTTCACCGGTCATAAGGCCGATCATCAGAGCTTTTTTAATATCGCCCTGCGACCCGGCAAGAGAATTATCGATTTCCTGATACTGACCCGGAACCAAAAGATTAGCCGGAATCTGCCTAATCGGTATTGGCATTTTGAACCTCCAAATTTACAATATCTTCAGCAACACTGTTTCCAACATGATGTGTTGCATCGTACCCATCAAAATATTCCAAATCGGCATCGGTCAAACTGCCGCCTTCGCCTTCAACAAATATCGGCTCGGTAATATGCCAATCCCACTTAACGCCCCAAAGCGTTATATTTATTTGATCAAGCGTTCCTGAATAAAGACATTCAGCAACAATATCTTCACCTCCACCTATACTCCATTCCGCATCCAGTTCTCTGATAATAGGCGTTAATGCGGAAACAATTTTTAACGCCCCATCATAAAGGCGGTCTGTGCTGGTTGCCCGGTATAAAACCCAACTGACAAAATGAACAGTGTGATCCTCATCCGAGTACCGCATCAGGGATGTAATAATGGCCGGGGTTTTTGTTGCCAGTCTTTTTATTTCCGCTTCATTAAATTGGCCGGGGCTTTCGGCAACATGAATTTCTTTTTTATTGATTGCCGATTTAATTTGGCTAACAGCCTCATCACGGATGTCAACTAAGTCCTTTATCATGACACCGTCTCCTTCATAAATTCATCAACGGCATCTTCAAGTTCAATAATATTGTCAGTACTGAACCCCAAAAACTCACGCCGCCTTTTTTCATTTTTCGCATTCTGGATGTAATCGGCATACTCCATTGCCGTACCAACTATAATGGCTTCACTGCCTCTCAACTGGTTTTCAATTGAGTTACGCAAATATCCTTCCCTTACAAGAGGGGGCCGTGCGCCGGGGAAATGTTTACTTAAATATTTTCTATAAGCATCGGTTATTTCTTGCCATTGATTATTTGAGGGATCACGTTTTGTATCAAACCGCTCCTTTGTCTGTTCCTCAATTACTATACCCAGGCTTTTCAACAGCCGGGTTTTATCACCTCCTGATAATACGAATGAGTTTAATTTCTGCTGGAGCCTAGTAACTTCCTGAAGCTTTAATTCAACAGATGTACCGGCCATTAAAACACCCGCCCTTTTTTCCAAAACCGGGGATCCGGTATGCCTTCCGCTTCATCTGGATAAACAACGGCTGAGGCTTGCAGGCCCGGGCCGTCAAGACCGCCCTGATATTCACGATTTATTTTTGCCAGCAGCGTCATATTGTCACGATATTTTTCACGGGCATCTTCACTACCGGAGACCGCATCACTCAGCCGGTACAAGGCAATATCCGTGCAGATGCCGTTCAGGGCATCGGCAAACTGCGGATTAACAGGCTGGCCAATCTCCCCCGTCTCTTTGTCAAGAAGCCAGGGGAGATTGGCAATAATGATCCCGGTAGCGTCCCGCAGAACAATTTCAACTCGTGTCCGATTAATCTCATCGTTCTCCTCAAGCGGCAAAATTACCCCTTGAGGAATACGTGAAAGAAATTGTTCCGCGGAGACCAGGGGGATCATTCGCCATCACCTTCTTTTTTCCCATCGCCGACAATCACCCAGCTATCCTTTTTCAGGATAGCCAGTTGCTTATCGGTGACCTCGTACTCCGCCACTTTCTGAGTCAGGATAAGGCCGGCACGGCGGTATTGGGGATAGGCGGTTTTATGACGCAGAATAACCTTCTGCGTCGAGCCGCCCTGGGCGTTGGGATTGCCGCCATTGCCCTGAGCCGCTTTGGGTTTCGGCTGGTCGTCAGTCCCGGCGTTTGCCGCATCCGCGCCCTGCTGGTCATTGCCCGAAGCTGCCGCGCCTGTGCCAGCCGTTCCAAGGTTCGGAGTGAGTTTTGCCGTTTTAGGCTCCCACCCGGCGGTCTTGAGCTTTTCATAAGCCTCCCCAACCCTGATGTCAAAGGCTTTCGCCATTTCTTTTACGATGGGGTGCCATTCCTCTTTTGTCCCGGTTTTTTTCAACCACTCAATCCATTGCTCTATCGACACTGGCTCCGCTGGGGCTCCCCCTGCTCCACTTCCGGTGCCTTCAGGGGACATAAAAATTTCTGCCATCAATAACAATTTGAACATCTGATGCCTCCTTATAGCCAGTCAACCACCACCAGTTCGGCGGTGTGAAAGTTCACGTTTGATGCGCCGCTCGCAAGGGTCTGCGCTTCCAAAAGCGACCGGGCCGCCGCTTCGTTCGCGGGGTCAACCACCAGGTGCGTGGGGCGGATGCCCATCGGGGCCCCGCCATCGCGCTTGAAGGTCCGCATGGTAAGCCGGGCCGATTCGTAGTTTGCAGCGGTGAGGGCGGCCTTCGAGGCGACCGCCTGCTGCCAGAGGCCGTAGCCGAAATTGCCCCGGTACCGGATGCCGTACAGGTAGCTGTCCTTCATGAAGACGCTTTCGTTTTTGACATCGGTGATCTCGTCCATTTCGGGCGCGGTGCGCTGTTGAAGGATAATCGGCTTGAGCGACCCACTAAGCGAAAACAGGAACCACGGCTTGCCGGTGCCGGAGCCGATGATGTTGGAAACATCCGCCGCATCGCCGGTGCCGTCTGCCTTCGGGTA
>JAISJS010000390.1 GCA_031261385.1 Treponema sp. | reverse complement strand
GCAAAATTTATTCTCGAACTGCTGGACCGGATTCCGCAGGAATTATACGAAAAAAAGCCCGTACTTATTGTTGTCCGCACACGGATACTGATCAGCCTTACCCTGTTTGAGCGGGCCGCAAAAGAACTAAAGGACGCCATTCCCCGGATGGAGGCGGCGCCGCCCGGCCCGGAGGTTCACCGGGTGCTTCAGGGTTGTTATATCACCCTGGGTTTCATAGGCTTTATTACCAGTATCAATACGGCAGATTATGGCTTCGCCGGTCTGTTTGAAAAGGCCGCTGCGTATGTCCCCTTGAGCGCCTATGTTACCCGGCCCCCGGTATCGGTGGCAAACATCTGTTCCTATATTTGCCGGGTCTACAGTCACGAAAAGGGGGAAACAGAAAGGTATCTTGATGCCCTTGCGGTGATTGCCCCCGCCGCCGCCTCCGTCATGGGGGGCTGCATGAAAGGCCTGGACGATCTTGCCAGGGCGGAATTTGCCTTCTTTAAGGGTGACTCTGCGGAAGCGGAAAAGCATGCCCGCACAGCATTACTGCATGCCGCGGAGGGTATGCAGTACGAGATTGAAAACCGTGCGCTCTTTTATCTTCTGCGGATATATTTGAGCCGCGGAGATTATGATGAGATGCGGCGCATATTGGAAAAAATGGAAGCGCAGCTTGGACAGGGTTACTATATAAACCGGTTCATCCACCATGATCTAAACAGGGGGTGGTTTTACCTCCAGACCGGAAACACCGCCGCCCTTGCGCCCTGGCTGAAAAATGATTTTGAAGAAAGCGATCTTAATTCCATGGCCCGCGGCCTGGAAATTCTGGTAAAGGCAAAGTATCATTTCGCCGAAAAACATTATCCCGCCGCCCTTGCCGCGCTGGAAAACTGGACCGACGATGTGGGGACCCCGGTTTTGGGGAAGGTGGAAACAAAGGCGCTGGAAGCGGTCTGCCATTATCAACTGCGGGATCGGGCGGGGGCTTTTGCCGCGCTGGAACAGGCCTATACACTGGCGGAACCCAACGGCTTTACCATGCCCTTTACGGAATTGGGCCGCTACATGCGGACCCTGGCGGAAGCGGCCCTGCGGGAAAAAGTGCCGGGGCTTCCCCCGGTATGGCTCGAAAAAACCCGCAGTGCGGCGGCGGCCTACGCAAAAAAACTGTACGCCGCCGCTGCGCTGTTCGGTGAACCTGGGGCGGAACAGAAGCGGGCCGAAAAAAGAATTCCCGGTACGCCAACGCCCCTTTCCCGCAGGGAAAAAGAAATTTTTGCCTGTCTGTCCCGGGGCCTTACCCGGCCGGAGACTGCCGCGGCCCTTTCCCTTTCGGTCAACACCGTCAAAAGTAACATCAGAAGTGTCTACAACAAGCTTGGGGCGGTCAACCGTGCGGATGCAATACGGGTCGCCGCGGACGCAGGAATACTGCATGAAAACCCAGGTGTTTAATCCTGAACAGGGGGCGGCCCTGGAGCGGATCAGGCTTAACGCGCTTCTGGAAAAGGCCCTGCAGAGCCGCCTGGTTACCGTCATTGCCGGGGAAGGATACGGAAAAACCCATTCGGTACGGGCATTCCTGCATAAAAAGGATCTTACCGCCGTTTGGGTGCAGCTTTCCGAACAGGACAATCTGACGGGGCGGTTCTGGGAAAATTTTTCCGGCGTCATTGCCCTCCAGAACCGGGAGTTGGGCGCCGCGCTGGCGGAAATGGATCTCCCCGAAACAAACCGCCAATTCGACTGTTACCGCGCCCTGGTCCACCAGGGAATTGTTCCCCAAAGAAAGTACGTGATCATACTGGACGATTTTCATCTTATCACCAGTCAACCGGTTCTGCGTTTCCTGAATCATACCCTGACCGTTCCCCTGCCAAAGGTAACCATCATCCTGATCTCCCGCGCCGAACCGGAGATACACACGGTCGCCCTGCTTTCAAAGGGGCTGCTTGCCCGGATCACCGCGGATGATCTACGGTTCAGTGAACAGGAAATCACGGATTATTTTAAAATGCTGAACCTGCCCATGAAAACGGATGAACTGGCCCGGATATACCGGGATACGGAAGGCTGGGTGCTGGCGCTCGAGCTTATCGCGGCGGATGGCAAAAAAAAGAAAAAGGGGGAAGCGCTTTACTCGCCAGATTTGATGAAAGCAATGTCCTTTAAACGGATCGAAAACACCTTTTTTAACGGCATGGAAAAGGAAATGCAGAAGTTTCTTATCAAACTATCGTTGATTGAAAACTGGCCCCGGGAGCTTCTGGAAAAACTGGCCCCGGATCAAAAACTGATCGCCGGAATGGAACAGATCAATGCCCTGATCCGGTACGACAACTACCTGCACGGTTACCGCATACATTACCTGCTTATCGAATTTCTCCGGGAAAGGCAGTGCGAACTTTCTGCGGCTGAGATACGGGAAGTATACGCTAGGACCGCCCAATGGTGTCTCGCCAATAATCTGCGCATGGAAGCCGCGGCGTACTTTGAAAAAAACAGGGATTACACGCAGCTTATCGAATTAATTTACTCCTTTCCCCGCATCCTGTCCCACGGAACGGCGGCATTTTTTCTGGAGATGATCCGCCGCCTCAATAACCGGGGGGATACGGCGGAGGATGCGCTGCTTTTTTTGCAATACATCATCCGGCCAAAACTGCTCCTGGCATTGGGGCGCTATGACGAGGCTTCTGCGGAAAGCCAGGACGCCATTGCCGCATTTGAAGCCCGGCCGGGGAATCCCCTGAACGCCCGGATTCTCTGTGTCAGTTATTTGATCAGGGGGACCATCGCGCTCCTTGGCT
>JAISJS010000385.1 GCA_031261385.1 Treponema sp. | reverse complement strand
AACACGGAGTAGGCGCAGAGGACGCGGAGAATGCCAAATAAACTTCAAATTCTCTTGTCTTCTCCACTCCGCGTTCTCCGCGTTTGCACGCTTTCGCGTGCACCCCTCTGCGTTCTCTGCGGTTTTGTCTTCTGTTTATTACAACTACACTAGCAGGATTCGCGGAAGATGATTTCCGCATCCAGGTGCAGGGTTTTATAGGTTTTTGTTTTTGACTGGATACGTTTTAACAGCTGTTTGGCGGCGGTGGAACCCATGAACTCTGCCGGCTGAACTACGGCGGAAATCCGGGGGGTAGCCATGGAAAGCCAGAGATCGTCATCAAAAGTGATAAGGGCGACTTTTTCAGGTATGGGGATTTCAGCGTCCTTCAGGCAGCGGTACACGCCGATTGCGGCAAGACTGTTCCCGCAGAGTACCGCCTGAACCGGAGCGCCGAGTAATTTTTTCATAATCAGATAGGGTTCGGCGTGGAGGAGTTCCGCCGGAGTAGAAGATCCGCCGGGGACAGTGTTGATAAGCTCATCGGCAATTTCAATGCCCGCTTCGCGGTGCGCCTGCTTATACCCCGCAATACGTTCCATAATGGTGGGATCAATGTCCGATTCGCCAAAATGAAAGGATACAAAACCGATCCGGGTATAGCCCTTGTTCAGTAAATGCCGGGTTGCTTTATAGCTGGCGCCGGCATTGTTAAGGAGGACACAGTCGGCATTGTAAGCGGTGGGCTGCCGGTCAACAAAGACCAGGGGAAAATCCGGGGGCAGTATGTTTTTCAGATAGCCGCAGTCGGTGGTAGTGGGGGCTATTATGATACCATCAGTTCCCCTAAGGTAGAGGGATTCAATACTCTTTATTTCAGCGCTTTTTTTCTCGGCAGAATCAATAAGGATCAGCTGGTACCCCAGGGCATTAACGGTTTTTTCAATACCCTTGGCGATATTCACATAAAAAGGACTTTCCAGGTTGGATACCACGAAACCGATAAGGCGGGATTCTCCGCTGCGCAGATTCCGGGCGATGGGGTTTACCCTGAATTTCAACGTTTGGACGGCATTTTCAACTTTGCTGATAGTTTCTGCGGAAACAAACCGGGTACCGTTAAGAACATGGGATACCGTGGAAATGGAAACCCCGGCGGCTTCCGCCACATCCTTCATGGTAGGTTTTCGATAATTGGTCGTTCTATTGCTGTCCATTGCAACATGCTATTTATGAATTATCAGCTTGTCAATGCGGAGCATTGCGGCTCTCGCGGGCTGCCCGTCAAATTGTAATTAATTAATAAAAAATCGTCTTTTTTTTAACGATTTTTGTTGACAGTTGAAATTTTCGGTGGTAAAATAAGAAAATCGTTCGCGCAAACGTTTTTCTATAAAAAGTAAGGAGAAAGAGACGAATTTATGCCTAAGTATTTAATCGGAATTGATATCGGGACCTCGGGGACCAAATCTATCGTTATGGATACGGCGGGAACGCTCATCGCTTCAAGCCTCAAAACCTACGATGTGCTGACTCCCCGGGCGCTTTGGGCGGAACAGTGGCCCGATGTATGGCTTGAGGCCTGTAATGCCTCCATCCGGGAAGTGGTAAAGAAAAGCGGCTGCAATCCTGCGGATATTGCGGGGCTTGCCGTCAGCGGCCTTTATGGCGGTTCGGGGATTCCTCTGGATGCTGATATGAAGCCGGTGCGGCCCTGTCTGATTTGGATGGATCGCCGGGCGCATGTTCAGGAAAAGTGGGCGCTGGATCATATCGGCAAAGAAAAAATCCGGAAAATCACCCATAACGGGACTGACCCGTATTACGGTTTTACGAAAATCCTGTGGATAAAGGATAACGAGCCGGATAACTGGAAGAAAATAACGCTTTTTCTGCCTCCCAATGCCTATGTAATTTATAAATGGACCGGTGAAGCGGCGGTGGATTATTCTTCCGCGGCAAATATCGGGGGTGTTTTCGACATGAATACCCGGACCTGGTCAACGGAATTGCTTGATGAGATGGGTATACCACGGAGTATGATGCCAGAACGTATCGTAGAATCCAGTGACATTGTCGGGCGCCTCTCCAAAGCGGCTGCCGACGATCTTGGCCTGACTGAAGGGACTCCGGTATGCGCCGGCGGGGTGGACTGTGTGGTGGCAACCCTGGGGCTTGGGGTGTTCAAGCCGGGAACCTATACCGCCGCCATCGGGACCTCAATGTGCGCGGCGCTTATCCACGACAAGCCTATTCCCGCCCAGGGCCTTATCGAAATGCCCTATGTCAAAGACGCAAAAACCCTGTCCTATTCCTTTGGCGGAGCTGCCACTGCCGGCGCCCTGATCAAATGGTTCCGGGATAATTTTGCCCAGGCGGAAAAAATTGCCGAGAAAAACGGCGGGCCTGACGCGTATATTGCCCTGGATAAACTTGCCGCGGAAATTGCCCCGGGCAGTGAAGGTCTGATCCTGCTGCCCTATTTTATGGGTGAGCGGAGTCCCCTCTGGGATACCAACGCCCGGGGAACTTTGGCAGGTCTCAGCCTGACCCACACCCGCGCCCATATCTACCGGGCTTTTCTTGAAGGGGTGGCTTTCTCGCTGCGGGATTCAATGGAAAGCACCAACACCGATATTGGTGAATCAATTTTGCTGGCGGGGGGCGCCGCGAAGTCTCCCCTGTGGCGGCAGATCATCGCCGATGTTACCGGTCATTCAATTCTCTGTCCCAAAGAGGATGTTGAGGCAAACCTTGGCGATGTGATCCTTGCGGGAGTGGGAACCGGGTGCTTCACCTATGATGATGTACAAAACTGGCAGGTGTTTGACGCGCCGGTAAAACCCAACAGGGAAGCGCAGAAGATCTACGACCACCTGTTCCGGGTTTATAAATCTATATACAAAAATCTGAAAAATGATTTTGTGGATCTTAATACGCAGCAATAGAAAAGGAGTAATGAAAAATGGGAATCATTGAAAAACTGCGGCTTGACGGGAAGAAAACATTTGTAACCGGCGGTGCACGGGGGATTGGCTATAATATCGCCATCGCTCTTGCCGAGGCAGGGGCCGATGTGGCTATCGTTGATGTGGATGAAGCTGTTGCAAAAACGTCGGCAGAGGAAATTGCCAAAGCGACGGGAAAGAAAACACTGGCGCTTAAAGCTGATGTTACCAAAAAAGCTGAAGTGGACGGCATGATAGACGCTGTTCTCAAAGCTTTCGGCAGGATCGATGTGGCGTTTGCCAACGCCGGTATCTGCAAAAACATTCCCGCCGAGGAGATGACACTGGAAGACTGGAACCAGGTTATCAACATCAATCTGACCGGCGTGTTCCTTACCGCACAGGCGGCGGGAAAGGTGATGATCAGGCAGGGCGGCGGCTCAATTATCAATACCGCGTCGATGTCGGCGCACATCGTTAATGTACCGCAGCCGCAATGTTCATATAACGCATCAAAAGCGGCGGTTATTCAGCTTACCAAATCTTTGGCGGTTGAGTGGGCGCTTAAAAATGTGCGGGTAAACAGCATAAGTCCGGGGTATATCGGCACGGACCTCACGTTAAATTCACCGGCATTGAAGCCGCTTATCGAAAAATGGAACGCCATGGCGCCGCTGCGCCGGCTCGGGAAACCGGAAGAACTGCAGGCTATCGCGGTGTACCTGGCAGGAGATTCCAGCGCCTTTACTACCGGATCTGATTTTGTAATTGACGGGGCGTTTACCTGTATTTAATACGGGTATGAATATTTTTTTTTGGAGGAATGAAATGAAAAAGCTTACTGCTTTTATTCTGGTTCTCCCGTTGCTGCTGGTAATGGCATGCGGCGGCGAGAAAGATTCAGGTTCGGCAGCTGGTTCGGCAAAAAGTTCAACTGCGGTCACCGTAAGGAGCGGCGGCAGCGGCGTGTACAAAATCGGCATTGCTACCCGGGAAATTACCAACGATTATAACCGGGATATTATCAGCAGCGCCCAGAAGGTTGTTGAAGCGGCAGGCGGCAGCGTTGTTATTACCGATGCCAATGCAGATTATCAGAAACACAACGAGAATATCGAAAACCTTATCAATTCCGGCATTGATGGTTTGATTGTTCAGCTTGGGGATGCCCAGCAGCTTGCGCCGATTATGGCGCGCGCCAAGGCCAAGGGGATTCCGGTAGTTACCGCCGGTGTCGGCGCTCCGGTTCCGGATACACTGACCGACATCAACGGTGATAATCCGATATTGTCAATTCTTGCTTCGGATGCTTTGCTTTCTGCGGTAGGATATAAGGGAGATATTTATATTGTTTGGGTACCCGGCGCTCCGCTGCTGGAAACCAGAAAGCGGATTTTTGAAGCGGTCTGCAAGGATCATCCCGGGGTCAGGCTCCACGAAGTTCCCGCAGAACACAACCCTGCAAAAGTTCAAACCCAGATCGAAGAAATTCTGACGGCGAATCCCCGGAAGGGCAGTATTGCCGGAATTTTCGGCACCTATGACATGCTTGTTGCGGGCGCTAACGAAGCCATCCGCAGGGCAGGCCGGGATGAAATTGCCCTGATCGGCATTGACGGCGACAAAATTGCCTTCCAGATGCTTTTACAGGACGGCAGTCCTTTTGTAACCACCGTAGTACAGGATTCCCCCGGTATCGGGCGGCAGTCTGCGGAAATTCTTCTTGGCGTATTGAACGGCGAAATAGATCCCGCAGCAGTGACTCCCCAGATACCCGCTACCTGTTATGTAGCAACGCGGAAAAATGCGGTTGAAGCGGTTGGCCTGCGATGGGGCGAAGGATTCTGGGATGATGTGCAAATCGACAAGAATGCAATCATCGCCAAATATCCCCAGACTGATCCGGTACAGGTAATCAGTCCTACCGTTCCCTGAGTAAAACGAATACGTAAGGAAGCTGCCTGATGGGTGATGTTAAATATAGTCTGCAATGCCGGAATGTGTGCAAAAGTTTTGGATCGAATGTGGTGCTGCAGGATGTAAATCTGGATGTGGCTCACGGTGAGGTACATGCACTGCTTGGACAGAATGGGGCCGGTAAGTCTACCCTGGTAAAAATTTTGACCGGCGTTTACAGCCGGGACAGCGGTGAAATCATGGTGGAAGAACAGCCGGTGCACCTGGAGACTCCCGGCGATGCCGAGAAACTCGGTATCGCCATCATCCATCAGGATCAGCAGATGGTTCCTCAGTTTGATGTAACCCGGAATGCGTTTCTTGGCCTTGAATTAAAAACACGCCTGGGAACGCTGGACTTTAAGGCAATGGCTGCCCGTGTTTCGGAAAAGCTTGCGCTGATCAAAGCGCCGTTTACCGCCGACACACAGGTTTCAAGCCTTACCGTAGGCCAGCGTGAACAGGTGGCAATAGCGGCGGCGCTGCTGCAGGAACCCCGGATTCTAATTCTGGATGAACCTACCGCGTCGCTGAGCGCCGGTGAAGTTGAGCGCCTTTTTGAAGTTATTGCCATGTTAAAAGCAGCAGGAGTTACGATCATTTATATTTCCCATCACCTGGATGAGGTCTTCCGTATTTGTGACAGCATTACCATTCTGCGGGATAGCAGGGTCCAGGGCAGTTTTCCGGTCAAGGAGGTTACCCACGAAAAAGTGGTAACCATGATGATTGGCCGGAAGCTTGAAGAATTTTTTCCAAAGGAACTGATCGAAATTGGCGCGCCTGTATTGGAAGTTAAAAATCTTAAAAATGAGCCAATGGTACAGGATGTCAGTTTTGCCCTGCATGCAGGGGAGATACTCGGGTTTGCCGGGCTTGTCGGCGCAGGACGTACCGAGGCAATGATGTCGCTCTACTCAGGCGGGCGGAAAGTTACGGGAGAGTTTTTGGTAAACGGCGCCGGATTTATTCCAAAGTCACCGCAGGCCGCCCGTAAACAGGGTTTTGCGTTTATTCCCGAAGATCGCCGTAACGAAGGTATAGTGGCTAATCTTACCATAGCGCAGAATCTTTCTTTGGCGTTCACCGATCTTTTGGCCAGGACAGGTATTATCAGCCGTTCTGTTGAACAGGAAAAAAGCAGCAGAATTATCGATAACCTGGGAATTGTTTGTGTTAACCAGTCACAGCTTGTAAAAGATCTTTCCGGCGGTAACCAGCAAAAGGTGGTTATCGGACGCTGGCTTGAAGGAAGCGCAAAAATTTTTGTTTTTGATCAACCGACTACCGGCGTGGACGTAGGAGCAAAAACAGAAATATACCGGCAGATGGTTAAATTAGCCAAAGCCGGATGCGGCGTTATGTTTATTTCATCGGAAAATGAAGAGCTTCTGGGAATGTGCGACAGGATTATGGTTATGTCCAAAGGGCGGGTTGTTAAAGAGCTTGACCGCAGTGAAGCAACGGAAGAGCAGCTTCTTTTTTGGTCATCGGGAGGAAATGCATGAAAGCAATACCGAAAACAGAAAAAATTTCCCCTTCAATTTTAAGGTTTTTATCAAAACGTGGTACCGGTATTGTTATGGTGGTCGTTCTGTTGATCCTTGGTATCCGCTCCCCCATGTTTTTTAATCCAAATAATTTAATGGATGTCTTAAAGCAGGGCGGGATTCTCACGATGCTTGCGCTGGGAATAACTTTGGTGCTGGTTCCCGGCGGTTTCGATATGGGCGCAGGGGCAACCATGCAGCTTACCTGTAATATCGCTGCTGCGCTTATTCTTGGCGGAATGCCGCCAATGCTTACCGTTCCGGTTGGGATATTGGCGGGACTTGTTGTGGGACTTTTCAACGCATTTCTGGTACTCGTTATGCGTATTCCAACATTTGTCGGTACCCTGGGGACCATGTTTGTGCTGCAGGGAGTTACCCAGATGATCAATAAGGGCAAGGTGATGAATATCGGAACCAGGCCTTTCTTTACTGCCCTGGGTCAGGGACACATTTCAATTATACCGGTAATTTTTATCATTGTGCTGATTATGATGGTGGTTATACACCTGTATTTAAAGCATACCCAAACGGGGCTGCGCATGTATGCTTCGGGCCAAAATCCCCAGGCAGCAGCCATCCGCGGTATTGTTACCGGAAAATATATGCTTATCGGGTATGTGCTTTCCGGTACGGTAATAGGGTTTACCGGGGTGGTGCAATGCAGTTATATATACGGTTCTACTCCGATTATAGCGGGGATTGATTTTTTGATTCAGGCGCTGGTTGCCGCATATCTTGGAACCACTTTTTCAAAAACGGGAGAGTTGAGCATTATCGGCAGTACCATCTGCGGCTTTTTTATTGCGGCGCTTTCAAGCGCCCTGATTATCAATGGCATTTCAAACCGGCAGATTTCAGGCATACTCGGGGTCATCCTGATTTTGTCGATATTGGTTACCGTTATTCGCAAGCGTGAAATTGGACAGGTTACAATTTTTTAAGTGAAGTTTTTAAAACCGAAAACAGGAGCCATGTGATGAGCGATACCATTGGGATACAAAAGCAGCAATCAAAATTCCGGTTTATGGATTTTATTTTGCAGTATGGCGTACTTATCGGTATGGCGCTGATACTGATAATTTTTGAACTCATTGACCATCGTTTTTTTAATCCCAAAAATATTTTAGGGGTACTCAATTCCAGCACCCTGCTGATTCTCCTCTCACTCGGAATGATGATGACCATGTCGGTGCGGGGAATAGATCTTTCCGTGGCTCAGGTTGCCGATGCTTCGGGCGTAATTGTCGCAATGCTGATACTTGGCGGAATGTCGATCCCGCTGGCTGTTACTATTGCCGTTTCTTTTGGACTTGCCGTAGGGCTGGTCAACTGCGTCGTCATTTCCTGGCTTGGAGTTCCCGCCATTATCGGTACATTGGGGATGATGTTCATTATACGCAGTATTGAGTTGTCACTTACCAACGGAGCCCAGCCGCAGATATTGTTTACCCTTTTACCCAAACGGATAAACGGATTTTTCTTTATCGGTCAGGGTCACTTTGGGCCGGTTACCATGTTGATGATACTCTGCGCGGTATTTGTCATTATTCTTTATTTTGTAAAGGAGCGGTCGGTTTTGGGCCGCCACATGGATGCGGTTCAGGGAAATGTTCGCGCGTCGATCATTTCCAGTATTAATGTTCGTGCCGTTTTTGGCTCTGCTTTTATTATCAGCTCTGTGCTCTGTGCGATTGTCGGCGTCATGCTGGTTTCCCGTTCAGGCAACGCGGTTCCCCGCGGTGTAGAAACCTATCTTACCGACTGTTTTGTGGCAGTATACCTTGGGACCCTGTTCTCAAAAAACCGGCAGTTTAATGTTATCGGCACGGTGATAGGCGCCCTGTTTGTCGGGTTCCTGAGCAATTTTTTTACTCTTATCGGGTTCGGCGCGGCCTTTAAAAATTTATTCAACGGGATTTTTATTATACTTGCGGTGGCTCTGAGCGTTGTTCAGAGCCGTAAACGATAATTTTATTTTTAAGGAGATACTATTATGCTGAAAATTGATGCTCACTCTCATGCGGGTGAAGATGCCGTAACCTGGACCGGAAAACAAATTGTTGAGCGCATGGATACCATAGGGGTTGATAAAACGGTTATTTTTCCTTTTGTCGAAGGTAATTTCCATAATAATGATATTCCCAAATATACTGCGGAATTTCCTGACCGGCTGATCCCTTTTTGTTCGGTAAATCCCTGGGAGAAGAAAAAGGCCATTGATGAACTGGAACTCCGGCTGGGATCAGGGTTTAAGGGATTAAAACTGCACCCTACGCTCTGCGGATTCCGTTTGAGCGATCATGTGCTTTGTGATCCGCTGTTTGAGATCGTCCGGGCTCATAATGCGGTAGTAATTGTT
>JAISJS010000260.1 GCA_031261385.1 Treponema sp. | reverse complement strand
CTTCCCTGCAAAACGGGCAATACAGGCCGACAAGGCGTTTAATCCCGTGACCATTACAAGAAGTATGACCGCGGCGGCATAAGAAGGATTGGTATTAATACCCTCGCTCCAAAGCGCATACAGGTGAACCGATAAAGTTCTGCCTGATGAAAAAAGCGTGTCAGGCGCCTGCGCCACTGTTCCCGCCGTATATATAAGGGCGGCGGTTTCTCCGGCAATACGCCCCACGGCAAGCACTATTCCGGCCATTATTCCGGGAAGAGCCGCGGGCAGGGCGATCCTGAAAACAGTATGTAATTTTCCGGCTCCCAGGGCAAAACTGCCTTCACGCAGACTGTCAGGAACCGATTTTAAAGCTTCTTCCGTGGTACGCATAATAAGCGGCAGGATCATAATCGCCAACGTGCAGGAACCGGCCAAAATTGAATACCCCCATCCAAGCGTTGTAACAAAAAGCAGAAAACCAAATAACCCGTAAACAATAGACGGAATGCCCGCAAGAGTTTCAGAAGTAACCCGTATTAAAGCGATTAATTTATTTCCCCGCCGGGCATATTCGACAAGGTAAATGGCGGAAAAAATTCCCAGGGGGACCGCGATAACCAATGACAGTACTGTTACCGTAATTGTATTTACCAGGGCGGGAAAAAGCGAGGCATTTTCTGAAGTATAGCGCGGGCTGAAAAGGCTTAAATGCAGATTGGGTATGCCCTTTATCAAAATATAAAACACAATAAAAACCAGAGCCATGACGGTAAAAAAAGCCGCCGCAAATACAATGATTTTTAAAAATAACGATTGCCGGTTTTTCTTCTTCATTGTTCCTGCTTCCTTTTAAAAAATGAAAAGAGAAAATTGACAAGCAAAATAATTACAAAAAGCGTTACCGCAGTGGCAATAAGGGCG
The DNA here is from genome assembly GCA_031261385.1 of Treponema sp. Taxonomy (GTDB): domain Bacteria; phylum Spirochaetota; class Spirochaetia; order Treponematales; family Breznakiellaceae; genus JAISJS01. Next base: position 5,174 of record JAISJS010000260.1, on the reverse strand, counting down.
TCCCGGTGCAAATCGGCGGCATAGCCCATTTCCAGGGCAATATTTGCAGTCAGCGTTCTTATCCCTTTAAATATTCCTCTTGGCAGCAGGGCCTGATTTCCCGCGACCATAATAACCGCCATGGTTTCCCCGACAGCCCGCCCGACGCCCAAAATAATTGACGCATTTATGCCTGACCTTGCCGCAGGAAGTACCGCGTAAAAAACACTCCGCTCATGGCTTGCGCCAAGGGCGAGGGAGCCTTCATAACAAGCGGCATTCACCGCGCGTATACTTGCTTCACTTAAACCTATAATGGTCGGCAGAATCATAATCCCCAGCACGACAGAGGCGGCAAGCATACTCGTCCCGCTGTTGCCGGAAATCTCCCGTATAGCGGGAACTATCACCATAAGGCCGAAAAATCCATATACAACCGAGGGAATACCGGCAAGCAAATCAATGGCCGGTTTTGCAAATTTATATATTTTTTTGGGGCAAAAATAAACTAAAAATACGGCGGTTAAAACCCCCGCGGGGACGCCGATAATCAACGCTCCTAAAGTAACGCAAAGACTGCCGGTTATCATCGGCAATATGCCGAAAATATCCAGCATCGGCTTCCAATGTGTTCCGCCGAGAAAATTCAGCACGCCTATTTTTAACATGGCGGGAATTCCATTGGCAAACAAAAAAATACAAATTACCAGCACCGCAAGAACCGAGACGCCGGCGGAAAGAAAAAATACGGCGCGTGCGGCATTCTCTTTGCCTTTCACCGTGTCCCGCCCCATTTTGTCACCCTTCCGGTATAAATATCCCTCACTTGTTCCACCGTCATATTGGCCGCGGGATTTTCCGGATTGACTATGACCACAATTCCATCCAACGCTATAATTTTGTTTTTTATTCCTTTTACGCGTTCACTTTCTTTCAGTTCCCGTGAGGCCATGCCAATATCACAAATACCGTTTATTGTATTGATAATACCCATGGTTGAATCACTCTGCTGGATTTCAATTGCGGCGTTGCCGTTAACTGCAAGATACGCCTCTTTTAATTTTTCCATTACCGGCGCCACCGATGATGATCCCGAAATCAAGATTTTCCCCGATGGTTTTCCACCCCGGTAGATTTCAGGATCCGGCAACGGAACATACGACGCTTTTTTAACGACAGCCTGTCCTTCCCGCGATAAAATGTAATTGATAAAATCAAGAGCCAGGGGGGACAGTCCGTCCTTTGTTATGATGTTGAAAGGCCTTGAAACAACATAGGTTCCGTTTATAATATTGTCCGTCGCTGCGGGAATCCCGTTGATGGAAAGAGCCTTTACGCTTTCATTAAGCGATCCAAGACTGATATAGCCAATTGCCCGCCTGTTTTGAGCGACGCTGGTTATTACCACGGAGGTACTGTTGGTAATATCGGCGCTGCCAGCGGTAAAATCTTCTTTTATACCGCCTGAGTTTATTTGTTCAATGCCGAAAAGTTCGATAAAAGCGCCCCGTGTCCCTGAACCTTCCTCACGGGAGATGACGGTAATTTCCCCGCCCGCGATATTCTTTGCCCCGCATCCGGTAAAAAACAGTACAATACCCATTAATCCCAATGAATAAAAAGATAAAATTGTTTTCATGTAAACCTCCTCCGTTACTCAATTCAAAATAACGGAGGAATGTTAAATAGCAATGGGAAAAATGTAAAATCTGTGTAAAATTTTTAAAGGCGGCTATCAAAAACTTCCTATACCATAAAAAAATATGCAGCTGCGCTGCTGATGTAACTTCGCAAACACCCATAGGGAGGTAAATTCATCCCTTCTTGTTTTTTATTGCCGGAATCTACTGATTTTGGCGTTTTTTGTATTCCAGATAATCCCAGCGGGTCACTATTCCCAAAAGCTTGTCATCCTCCACAATGGGAAGGTGGCCGATGTGGTGCTTATAAAAAATCCGCTCAACTTCCCGCATACTTATCGATCCGGATGAGGAAATGGCAGGGCGGGTCATATATGCTTTTATCGGAGCGTTCATGGCCTCCGCCTTGCGGCCTTTCATAATATCCCTCAGGCCGATAAAACCTGTCAACACGCCGCTGTCACTTAATACGGGGACACCGCTCAAATCAGCATTTTCCAGTAAAAGCGACGCCTCAAGTAACGTTTTGTTTTCGTTTATCGTACATACATTTTGGGTCATGATATCTTTTGACCGGGTGGCTGGCGAAAGCAGTTTTTCAAGACCGGCGTGGAATTCTTCAAAAAAGGCAGGTCCGTCCCTGTCAACAATTTTAGCCGATCCTGCATTCTGGTGTCCGCCGCCGCCATACGCATTAAGGAGTTCGTGTAAATTGATCAGGGCATTCTGACTCCGGGCAATAAGCAGAACGGTTTTTTTCTTTGGAATTGCAAAAACCGCAAAATAGGCGTCGGGGCTTTCAATATCCATAACCCGCTCAACCACCTCGGCAAGCCCCGCTACATTTTCTTCCAATTCAAGATAGCTTAAGAGTATGGTATGCCCCTGGATCACATGAGTCGTCATAACAAGGAGCGTCTGATTAAGCACCAGAATTTGATCATCATCTTTAATGGTTTCCAAAAACGATTTTACGAGTTTTAATGAAGCGCCCATATCCAAAAGATATGCGGCAACCTCAAAATCTTCCCGGCACACATTGTCATAGATAAGCCGCCCCGTATCGGCATAGATACCTGTCAGCGCTATGGTTGCTTCTTCCGGGCAAAGCTTTATTTTTTCCTCCATGGCAAGCTTACCCAGATACGAAGTATTCGCCCCAAAATGGCTCCCCTCAATTTGTGCTCCAAAAATATTACAATTTGCAGTATTGTGATGATCGATAATATAAATTTTCGGTTCCGAATTTTTTATATATTTAAAATATTCGCTGACCCGTTCGGCTATGCAGGTATCCACGATTATAATATTGTCAATTCTTTCTTCTTCAATGTCTTTGGGATTTAAAAAATTAAAATAATTACTGTAAAGATTATAAAGATTTCTGGCTGCAGGGTGGATGAGCTTGCTTCGAACCAGGGCAAAATCGGGGAACAGTTTTTTGACAAGAATTAAAGAACCGAGACAATCCAAATCCATATTGGTATGACCAAAGGCAATATTCATACGTTACTATGGATTCTAAGATCATTTCCCGGTTCTGTCTATGTTTATTTATCCGCCTGTTCCAGAATACCGTCAGCAATCGCCGAAAGTATAATGCAGCAGGAAACTGCCCCTGCATCAAGCACTCCCCGTGAACGCTCGCCAAGGCGGCTGGAACGGCCGAATTTGGCAGCTAAATCTTTGGTGGAATCCCTGCCTTTTTCTGCTGCGGCTTTCATATCCGCCAGAGCGTCAGCAAAACTTTTCCCCGCTTTTGCCGCCTCCTGCAGGGCATTATTGGCCGGCACAAGCGTATCAACCAGAGTCTTATCCCCCACCTTTGCTTCCACGATCTCCTGCAGTCCGGTAAGCCCCGCCTCAAGCATAGCCGCCAGGCCCGCAGCATCGATCACGTCAAGATTCTGCCCGGTTTCAGCCATGCTCATAAAAACCGTTCCGTAGATGGGACCCATGGAGCCGCCAATCTGGGAAAATAAAAGATTCCCCAATTCATCAAGTCCTTCGGTAAAACTGATGTCCTTTCCGGCAATCTGCTGACCGAACATGGTGAATCCCTTGTTCATGTTCATGCCGTGATCCCCGTCTCCTATAAGGCCGTCAACTTCTCCAAGGTAATCCTTGTTTTTCTGGATCTCGGCAACCATTTTCAATAAAACCGGTTTACCGGCGCTGTTTTTCATTCCGCTCATCATACACTTCCTATTTCTGCCTGAGGCCCATGCTGTAACACGGCATATCAATTAATTTTTTGAGTTCCTCATCCACTTTCATAACAGTCAATGTTGCGCCCATCATCTCAAGGGAAGTAAAATAGTTACCCGTATACGGCTTGTATATTATTAGCCCTTTACCGGTGATGATTTTTTCGATTTCATCGTACAGCACATACAGTTCCATGACCGGCGTTGCGCCGAGCCCCGACACAAGAACTACCACTTCATCTCCGGATACAAACGGATAATCGGGCAGCACGACATCTACCATACGTTTTGCCATCTGAGCGGCATTCTCCAGCGGACATACTTCGATACCCGGCTCACCGTGGTGGCCGATACCGACTTCCATTGTGCCGTCTTTTATTTCAAAATTGGGATGCCCCACTGCGGGAAGGGTACAGGGGGTAAGGCCGATGCCAACGCTGCGGGTATTATCAATGGCTTTTTGGGCTGCGGCAATTACCTCATCAAGACTGCCTCCGAGAGCGGCCTTTGCGCCGCCTGCCTTCCACATTAAAACTTCTCCGGCGACACCCCGCCGTTTATCACGCTGATCCTTTGGCGCCGAGGCGGCGTCATCATTGGCAACAACGGTTTTTACTTCTATACCTTCCTTCGCAGCCATTTTAATCGCCATCTTCACGTTCATGTTGTCCCCGGAATAGTTGCCGTAAAGGCACGCAACCCCTTTGCCCTGATTGGCGGCCCGGAAAGCATCAAGAAAAGCGGCGGCAGTCGGGGATGTACAAATTTCACCGACGGCAACAGCGTCACAAAGATTCTCCCCGATATAGCCGATAAAAGCAGGTTTATGCCCGCTGCCGCCCCCGGTAACAATGCCGACTTTTCCCGCAGGTATATCCTTCCGTTTAAGCACACGGGGATTACCGGTGGTAGTTACCATATCACTGTGTACTTTGACAAAACCCTTGAGCATTTCATCAACAATATCATCCGGATTATTCAGTATGCGCTGCATAATTTACCTCCATATTTGAAAACCAAAAATGCTATTTAATAGTAAATCCGCCGTCAACAAGCAGATCATGACCGGTGATCATCGCTGCGGCATCACTGCACAGAAAACCAATAATAGCGCCGATTTCATCGGGTTCGGCAAAACGTTCGGCGGGGATTTCTTTTTTAAAGGCCTCTCCCACAGGACCATCCCAGGCCTTATGCCCGAGCGCGGTTAATACCACCGTCGGAGAAACGCAGTTCACCCGGATGCCGTATTTGCCCCATTCCATTGCAAGCACTTTCGTCATGGCAATGATCCCGCCCTTGCTGGTGCAGTAGGCTACATGCTTGTCCAGAGCAATGGTTCCTGCCT
>JAISJS010000143.1 GCA_031261385.1 Treponema sp. | reverse complement strand
TTTACCACGAACCACACGAACCAACACAAAAAATAAGGACAATTTTGTACTTTCGTTCGTGTTTTCGTGTGGTTCGTGGTTTCTTCTCTTTGAATTTCATGTTCATGCGTTTGTCGTGGGTAAATTTACCAAAGGGGAGAAAAAATATTCTGTGCGGGAAAAGAGCATTGTCTCCGGCGGTGCGGCGCCCTAATACCTGAACAACAGGCCGAGATCGACCGCATAAACGGACTGGACCCCGGGATCAAGCCCCAGTTCTTTGCCGTGGATTGCGCAATCCAGTTCCATAAAACTTAGTTTAATGCCGAATCCTGCTGAGGGAAGGGCATCGGCAATGCCGATTCGGAGGCTCAGAACGCTGAGCAGCTCTACCTCCACCCCGATTCCTACCTTGAGTATGGGGTTTCGGGGGATGAGTGAAAAAAGATCGAGAAAATCCTGATAATCGACCAAAATCAGGAAATTTGAGAGGTATTTATCCAGGAACTGGGAACGAATACGGTATTTCAGGCCCAAATCCAGCCGGGGCTGTACCGTGGCATAGTCCCCGGAAGAATCGGTCTTGTCCACAAACGCATCAAGCGATGGATACTTTGTCAGCAAGGCAGGGGAGTATGCGTCAAAACAAACCAGCGCCGCGGTCAGATTCTCCGCAAAGGTGTATTTTATACCCAAATCAAAGCCGAGTCCCAGCGCCGTTGCGAACGGCTTGGTTCCAAGGATATCATCGAATGCGCCTTCATCGGCTATACTCAGGAGCGGCATCGACAGATCCATACTGCCCCGGTAAAAGCCCTTCCCAAGGAACCCCGCATCAAGGATATGGGACGACTTGTTCACTATCCTGAATGAATATCCCCCGACAAGAAATATTTCTCCGGAAACCAGGGGCCGTATATTTGTCCCGGTGACAGATGCATCGACCCGCACCCGGTCAAACAGACCCAGTCCCAGGCCTCTCCCAACCCAGCCGACAGAAACGGGACCGCCTACATCAACGCCCGCCGAAAAACCACGTTTCCCCAAAACACCGGAAAGATGACTCAGCGGATCATCGCTGAGAACCAGATCGAGGATCTCAAATACCGGACCATTGAGGCTCAATGTAAGTTCAGAAACGCTGTAGGTATCTTCTACCCCGACGAAGGCCGCCGGGTTGGAAAAAAGGGCATAAAAATCATCCGACAGGGCAGTATGATTGCCCCCCAATGCGGAGGCCCGGGCAGAAGGCATGATAAAAGGTTCAATGGACTCGCCGTAAAGGGATAAACCGGGAAGAGATAAAACAATAAAAAACACGGCAAGCACAAAAATCTTTGAAGACCGGTACATTTACGCTCCTTTTACAAATGTATCATATCTGCATCTACAGGTTTTATTCCCACTTTGCATAGAGGGTGATATCGGCGGTTACCGGATCACTGGCAAAGGTCCAGGGTACCAAAAAGGTTCCGTCATCCGTGTACCAGCCGGCAAAAATGTCCGGCGGACTTGCCGGAATGACGGCAGGGGCGCCGGGATCGGCTGCATAGCCGCCGTCATCAACGGCCTCGGTAACGGCGTCCTCACCGTTATTACCCTCAAACGTTACCGTATACTGTGTCGGCGGGGCAATATCCCACTTTGCATAGAGGGTGATATCGGCGGTCACCGTATCAACATCAAAATCCCATGGAGTAGTAAAGTCCGCCTCTTTGTACCAGCCCTCAAAAACGCTTCCGTCAAGAACCGGGTCGGCGGGTTTGGAGATTTTGGCGCCGGCGCCAAGTTCTCTTTGGGCGATGGAACTGCCGCCGTTACTTTCAAACGTTATCGTATATAATTTAACCAGATTAAGGCCTTTGAGTATGTCCTTGAGGCTTCCTCCGGTACCGGACTCGTCCATTTTTCCCACCGCCGCTACTGCCAATGCAGCGGCAAGGGCTGCCTCCGCGGGCGGATTTTCAGGATCAATGTTGCTTATATAATCAGGGTCGTCGATGTTGCCCTTGGCTTCCGCCGCGATGATCAACGCCGCCGCCATGACAAGGTCTTCGCTGTTTGCCTTTTCGACAAAATCGTCAAAGGCCTGAGTACCCGGTTCAGGAAGAATTTCCGTAAGAAGCGAACTGGACTCTTCAAGGTTGGGCAGGGAATTCAGGGTATCCAAAATCATATCCTTAACACTATCCGGATCTTCCATCATTCCGCTGATATCGTTTGCATTTCCCAGGGTGTTAAGAATCGTCGGGCCCAGCGCAACCGCATTGGCGGCGGCAATAAGGGCGGCGGCTTCAAGCGCAGCCCCCTGCAATGCAGCCAGTTCCTCGTCGCTGGCGCCGCTGACCGTGTCCTTGATGCCTTTTAAAAGGGCCAGCGCCATATCGGGGTTGCTTTCCGACAGCTTCAGCAATTCCTGAACATTGCCGGCAGTAACGGGGGGCAAGAGCGAAGCGGGGTCCCGTGCGGCCCACGGAAAGAGGGAAGTCGAAAAAAATTCAGTGCAGGAAAGGAATATACCTGCCGTTAAAAAAGCAAGAATAACAAAAGCACTGCGATTTTTATTCATATTGTTCTCCTGCTTTAAATATACCACTATTTTCAAAATTAACATACACCCGCCGGTTCGGCAATCCCGTCGATTTCAGCGCCGGCATTCGGGCAGGCTTCATCCGGTTTCCCGGTAATCCTGCACCGCAGCGCAGTCCCCGCCGGGGGCGCTTCGCTTCCTGCAGGCAAATTGATACAAAGCCTTAAATAATTATCGGAAACTCCCCGGCAAAAACCGGGTTTTTTTTCACCCTTTCCTTCGATTACGGCCTCAATTTCCGTGCCGAGCCACCGTTCCGCATATTCCCGGCGGCCCCTGCGGGCCAGATCCAGCAAAACGGCGACCCGCTCCCCTGCCTCACCCTCGCTGACGTTTCCGCCGAGGGAAAGGGCCGCCGTACCCGGCCGGGGTGAATACGGAAAGGCATGTATCCAGGCAAAGCCGGTTTTTTGGCAAAAATGATGTGTTTTTTCAAATTCGCACTTATTTTCTCCGGGAAAGCCGGTGATTATGTCACACGCCAGGAACGGATCGGTTTTTGCGCCGCGAAGCAGCGCAACAGCGCTCTCCAGCGCCGCTTTTCCGTACGGCCGCCCCATTTTTTTCAGGATTTCATCGCTTGCCGACTGAATCGAAAGGTGAAAATGAGGCCGAATCCGCTTTTGCGATACAATCCGGGCAAAATCTTCGGTAATCCCCTCAGGTTCCAGGCTCGAAAGCCGGATTGCGATGGTTTTTGTCCCGGCAAGCAGGTATTCCAGCAGCCCCCCAAGGTCCATACCGCGTTCAGTATCCCGGTATTGGGTAATATTTACCCCGGTCAATACCGCTTCGGCGCAGCCCTTTGCTTCAAGCGCAATAAGCGCCTGCAGAACCGTTTCC
>JAISJS010000136.1 GCA_031261385.1 Treponema sp. | reverse complement strand
GAAACATTGTCCACACTGATAAGTTTTCCGTCGCGCAGCACCGTCACACGGTCACAGATCGCCTTGATTTCGCCTAACTTGTGCGACACAAAGATCATCGTGACGCCCTGCGCCTTGAGGTCCCGCATCATCGAAAAAAGAATTTCAACTTCGTTTCCGGTAAGCGTCGTGGTCGGCTCGTCCATGATGAGAATTCGTGAATGAAGCAGCAGCGCTTTTGAAATCTCCACCATCTGCTTTTCCGCCACCGAAAGCCGGGAGACCAGTTTGTTCACCCCGACCGGCATCTTGAGCGCTTCAAGCTGTTTTGCGGCAAGCTCCCGCATCCGCGGCTTATCCAGCAGGCCGGATTTTGACAAGCCTGCGATTCGGTTAATTTCGTTTCCGAGAAAAATATTTTCGTACACGGTAAGGGTGTTAATCAGATTGAATTCCTGGGGAACCATGCTGATCCCGAGCTTCTTCGCCGTGATATAATCGGGAATCTCCACCGGCTTACCGTTAAGCGAAAGCGATCCGCCGCTTGGAAAATAAATCCCCGTGATGATTTTTATCAGCGTTGATTTACCGGCGCCGTTCTCCCCGATAAGCCCCATGATCTCACCCTGTTTGAGATCGAAGGAGACATTGTCCAGGACCTTTACCCCGTCAAATTCTTTGGTAATGCCCTGTATGGAGAGAATCGCTGAGGAATCCTGCGCCGCTGCTGACATTATACGCTGCCCTAGTCCGACTTCAATGCGTCATCAAACGCCACGTTGGACGGCGAGAAATCAACCTTCCGCACATATTCGCAGGCTTCCTTTGCGCCGTACTCGCGCTCCATGCCGGAATCTTCCCATTCCACTGACAGCGGCCCCTCGTAATTTACCGCATTGAGTTCGCGGATGATGTTTTCAAAATCAACATCGCCGTGTCCGAGTGAACGGAAGTTCCAGCCGCGCCGGGTATCGCCAAAGGTGATGTGGGAACCGAGTATCCCCGCCTTGCCGTCAAGGGTAACCGCGGCGTCTTTCATGTGCACATGGTACACATATTTTGCAAAGTCCCGCAGGAAAATGTGCGGCGTAACGCCCTGCCAGATAAGGTGGGACGGATCAAAATTGAAGCCGAGGGTCGGCCGGTAATTAAACTCTTTAAGCAGCCGCTCCGCCGAGTAATAATCAAAAGCGATCTCCGTCGGGTGTACTTCAAGCGCAAACTTGATTCCGTTCTTGTCGAACTCGTCAAAAATCGGCGTCCACAGGCTGACGATTTCCTTAAAGGCATCGTCGATCATCTTTTCGCTGGTCTGGGGGAAACTATACCAATATTTCCATACCGGGCTTCCCATAAAGCCGGTGACGACTTTGACGCCAAGATTTTTGGCTGCCACCGGCGCATACTTCATATACTCGATAGCCCATGCGCGGATCTTCTCCGGCTGACCGGCAAATTCACTTGGCGCAAACCCATCAAGCCGCGGGTCCCAAAGATCCCCGACACACTGCCCGACAAGGTGGGTTCCGATGGCCCAGGTTTTAAGCCCGTGTTTGGCAAGGATCTTTTTGCGGTCTTCAACATACGCAGGATCCGTGGCCGCCTTTTTCAGGTCAAGATGATCCCCCCAACAGGCGATCTCCACGCCATCGTACCCAAACGATTTGATCTTCCCGCATGCCACATCAAAGGGCAAATCCGCCCACTGTCCCGTAAAAATAGTAACCGGTCTCGACATATCAATCCTCCAAATAATAAAAAATTAAAATCAGAAATTAACCCACACAGCCCCTTTGTCGGAGCTCTCTACACATTTACCAATGAATCTGACTCCGTCAAGCCCCGCCTCAACATTGGGAAAGTCCAGGTCCTCTTCGGTGAGGGGCTTTCCTTCCTTTTGTTTGGCAAGCGCCTTGATGTAGGTCTTGTAGATATTTCCCATCGCCTCAAAATAACCTTCCGGGTGTCCCGAGGGGATACGGTTGAAACTTTGCGCGTGGGGAACAAAGGGGTCGCGGCCCCGGGAAAGCACCGTCGCCGGCTTGCCGAAGTAAGACACCTTTACATAGTTTGATTCTTCTTCCTGAAATTCGATTGAACCCTTGGTCCCGAAAATACGGACCCGCAGGGCGTTATCGTAACCGGAGGCGACCTGGCTTGACCAATAGATCCCCTTGGCGCCGCCTTCGTATTCAACCATGATCGTGGCGTTATCGTCCAGAACCCGTCCCGGCATGGTTTTATCAAGCCGTGCGCAGACCGATTTTATCCTGAGGCCGGTTAGATAGGACACGGTATTTTCGATATGGGTCCCCAAATCCCCGACGCTGTTGGACTTCCCGGCAAATTTGGGGTCGGTCCGCCATTCGGCCTGCTTGTTTCCCTGTTTTTCGGCGTCCGACAACAGCCACTCCTGCGGATATTCACCGTTTACAAAAATCACCTTCCCGATTTCACCCTTCCTGATGAGTTCCCGGGCATGTTTTACCGTGGAATTTCCCGAATAGGTATAGGTGACCATAAAGAGCAGCTTGTTCTTCTTTGCCAGATCGACGAGCTCTTTGGCGTCCATTTCTTCAACGCAGAGGGGTTTATCGCACACCACGGGGATACCCCGGCTTAAAAACGCCTTGGCGGCCGCGGCGTGGGCATAATTCGGCGTCACAATCACCACAAAATCAATTTTATCCGGCCTTTTTGACTCTTCTTCGGCCATTTCGTCGTAAGTTTTATAGAGCCGCTCCGGTTTTATCCCCAAAGCGAGCCCCGTGGTAAGGGTATTTTCCGGTGAACGGGAAAAACAACCCGCCGCAATCTCCGCAAGCCCGTCCAAAGCTATGGATTTACGGTGCACATCGCCGATAAAAGAGCCCTGTCCCCCGCCGATCATGCCGTAACGGAGTTTTACAACGGGCTTTGCGTCCGCACTGCTTTCTATCATGCCTGTCTGCCTCCTATCATTCAATTACAATAAAGTAATGATAAACCCGAAACCGCCAAAAATCAAGAAAAAAGGTGTCAGTCACCTTTTTTTCGTTGACGGCAGCGATTTAACATGTTACAATAAGGATATCCAGTTTGGAATAAAAACATATCTCTTACCTTTTGGAATAAGCCATGCAGTATTTTGATACTCATGCCCATTTGGGGCTCATTGTTGATGACCCTATCGAGCAGTTAATTGTGATTCAGGAGGCCCGCCAGGCCTCAGTCAACCGTATTATCTCTATTTGTAACAGTCTCCACGACTTTGTTACGGTTTATGATAACCTCAAATCCGCCGCCAACGTGTACCATGCCGTGGGGGTAAGCCCCTCGGAGGTGCAGAACCCCGGCAAGGACTGGCAGGAGATCATTGAACGCAACGTTCAGCAGCCCCGGGTGGTTGCCATAGGCGAGATCGGCCTGGACTATTACCGCAAATTTGGGGATAAAAATTCCCAGATCGAGCTTTTCATCACCCAGCTTGATTTAGCCGCCAAACTCAACATGCCGGTGATCATTCATAACCGTGACGCCGGCCACGATGTGCTGGAGATCCTTCGGGATCGCCTGCCCCCCAAAGGCGGGGTGCTTCACTGCTACTCTGAAAACGCCGAGTACGCCAAAAAGGCCCTCGACCTGAACCTCTATTTTTCCTTTGCCGGAAACCTGACCTATAGGAACGCCCGGAACCTCCACGAAACCATCGATGTTCTGCCCGTGGATCGCATCCTCATCGAATCGGAAAGTCCTTTTATGGTTCCCGCCGATTACCGGGGCAAACGCAACATGCCCAAATATCTCCCGATGACGGCCCGTTTCCTCGCCGAAATGCTGGAGATGGATGATGAAGCGCTTGCTGCGCAGTTGTGGGAGAATTCTAATAAGTTCTTCGGCCTGCCGAACGAGTAGACAAGAGGAATAAAACCGCAAAGTCGAAGAAGTCGAATAAGGGAAGATACAAGAATGAGAAGTTAGTAATTTTCTTACTTCTTTTACTTTTTCGACTTAGCGGTTAATATTCTTAAATTATTGATTTGAAGATGAATTTGTATCACCCAGTAACAATCGGCAGCCTCAGTCTTAACGGGAATCTTTTTCTTGCGCCGGTGGCGGGGTATTCCGACCGGGCGTTCCGGGCTATCTGTGTTGAGCAGGGGGCCGGCTTTACTTCCACCGAACTTATTTCCGCTGAATCGGTGATACGGAACAGGCCTGACAGGGAACCGGCTGGTCCGGCAGCGACATTACTGCGCCGGGCTGATAATGAGCGGCATTATGCCATCCAGCTTTTTGGCGCTTACCCGGAACGGATTTACGAAGCCGCAGTCTTGCTGGCTCCATGGAAGCCCGACGCCGTGGACATCAATTCAGGCTGCCCGGTGCCCAAGGTGACCAAAACCGGATCGGGCTCGGCGCTGATGAAGAATCCCGATAACCTTGGCAGGGTTGTGGAGGCGGCGGTCAAGGCCTCACGGGAATATTTGGGCAATGTGCCGGTAACGATAAAGATGCGCTCGGGGTGGGACAGTTCTTCCATTAATTATGTTGAATGTGCCAGGATTGCCGTTGAGGCAGGCGCCGTCATGGTGAGCCTGCATCCGCGGACAAGAGCCCAGGGCTATTCGGGAAAAAGCGACTGGTCCCATATTGCAGACCTCGTTTCCCGGCTGGCTGTCCCGGTAACCGGTTCCGGGGACCTTTACGCCCCGGAAGACGCCGAAAAAATGCTTTCGGAAACCGGCTGCGCCGCCGTGATGTTCGCCCGCGGCGCAATGGGAAACCCGTTTATCTTTTCCACAACCCGCTCCCTGCTGATAGACGGCTCGTATACCCCGACAGACATGAAAACCCGGCTTGCCGCCGGTTTCCGTCAACTGGAACTCCTTGCCGCCGACATTGGCGAGCGGAGCGCCTGCCTTGAAATGCGCAAACAATTCTGCGCGTATACCAAAGGCCCCAAAAAGGTGACTGAGGTGTCAGTCACCTATTTACATGGCGGCGGCGCCTTGCGGAATGTTCTGGTTCATGCGGAGACGATAGAGGAGTATAGGGCAATCCTTGGCAAATATCTTCTATAAAAAATTGAACAAGCCTTTGCCTACCACATTCTTTTTTGATATGCTGTCAGCATGAACATTTTACGGAAACCGTTCCGTTACCGCTATGACAGTACTGTTTTCTGGCTTATCGGCCTTAATATCCTCGTGTTTCTGGCGGATAAGCTTGTAACACGGTTTTGGGGGCAGCCGCTGGTGCCGTTTTTCCTGTCGATGATCCCCGGCACGGTGATGCATGGCTGGGTCTGGACCTTTGTTACCTATATGTTCGTCCACAGCGGTGTCAGTCACCTTTTTTTTAATATGTTTGCCCTGTTTGTTTTTGGTATGCAGGTGGAGCGGCAGATGGGGAGCCGGGAATTCCTGCTGTTTTATTTTGTCACCGGAGTCCTCGCGGGGATGTTTTCGTTCCTTGCATATTTGCTCACCGGGGCCTGGAATGTCTGGCTCATGGGAGCGTCCGGGGCGATATTTGCCGTTCAGCTTGCCTATGCGGTTTTCTTTCCCCATGCGGCGATCTATATCTGGGGCATACTCCCGCTGCGCGCCCCGGTGATGGTGATAGGTTTTACCGCTCTGGAGGTGTTCTTCCAGCTGACCGGCCGTGGAGGAAATGTGGCCCACGTTACCCATCTGGCAGGCTTCGGTTTTGCATGGCTCTACTTTCTGGTTCGCTTCAAAATGAACCCCTGGCGCGAGATGAGAAGGTAACCTTGTAATTATTTTTTTCTGGGGATAAAACCAATGCTATATCCTAAAGTAAAATTCATACCCAATTCCGTATCAACACCGTATTCCCCTGTCATTTTATTATCATAGTCCCACAATACAGCAGTAAAGCGTGCTTCGGTAAACAATAAGCCGGGACCTATATGAAAACCACCTCTCAGACCTCCGCTAAACACAAATGCAGGGGCTGTCTTCTCGGGAGGGGCTGCGAAGGCTATATGTAACCCAGGTCCGAAGAACAAATTTATTTCAAATAAAGAAGGACGCATTATGAGGGTCGGTTCTAATAAAATATTGAGACCGCTATACCCGTTTCCACTCATATCAAGGGCTATCCCAAATACATCAAATGGTTGAACCATTGCAAAGACAGAAAACCCAATAGGCAAAGCATCAAAATGCCAATCGTATGCTTTCAGATAATTTTCCGGTTCTTTCATGATCAGGTTGTAACCTGCATTTATCCCAAAATACAGCCACTGGTATTTCCATTGATCGGCAGGATTAATTCTTCCCAACAATCCGGTCAAGGTTGGATCATACCGAATATTTATTGTTCTGGTACCGATTATTTCAGCAGTTTCTACAGCAACCGCCTGAACCCGCATACGGTACATATCACGGTACGGTACTATGGAACCTGAAAATAAAACCTGAGCGCCTACCATGCGGCCAATGCCCTGAGCTGTTTCTTCACTTACAGAACCTGACATATTAAAATTCAATTCTGATTCCAGCATTTCCAAACGGCTTCGTTCAACAACTTTTACGTTGCCGGTATTGGCAAATGCAACCAAAAGTTCCTCAACAATAAACCCAGAAAGGTCTTGTGTTTCCGCTTCAAAGTTTATAATCGCAATAGTTGAACCTGACGGTACTTTTGAAGAAAAAAAGTCAACTGAATCAATAATTCCATCATCCAGTGTCATACTGGTCTGAGCATACAAAAAAGATGCGCAGCATAACAAAAGACATAAACCCACTGCTTTTTTCATCTTACAAACTCCTTGTATTTTAGGCCCACCAGCATAAGCATTTAAATAAAATATACAACCAATAACGAATAAAAATGATGATATTTTAATATACTAATAATGGTTTGTAGTTTGGTCAAGTTATTTGCAAAATTACCTAATATGGAACATCCATAAAATACCGATACTATAACTATGCGCCGCATTTCCCTTGCTATTGGTATAGTCTGCTTCTTTTCCGGCCTTTCCCTGCCCCTCTTTCCCCAGGAGCATGTTCCGGAAACCCTGCGCGGGGAAGTACGTATAGAACTGGAGCCGATGTACGGCGGCTATGTTGATGAACACTATCCGCTGGATACGGATACCGCCAGCCGCCGGGCTCTGGAAGAGGCGGTGATGTTTTATTCGGCAATGATCTACGGCTGGTCGTTTCATTATGATATCGGCGAAAAAGCCCGGGGCATTGCCGAGGAATTTGAGCTTGAGCCGCTGGGGATTATCCCCTGGGGGGACCCGGGACTGCGGGCAACGGACGTGGAACTCAAGAATGAGCAGGTCCAGCTGTGGACCGAGTACCGGTTGACCGAAGCGCAAAAACGCCGGCTGAGTATGTGGCGGACGGGGAAGGTCCGCAGCACCCAGGCGGTCGGTTTTGGGCCGCTGGGTTTTCCGGGAACCGGGGATCAGGGGCAAAAGTCCGACTGGCTTTCTGTCCGGAAAAAAAGTCTTGAGGATGCGGCCCGTGCATCGATGCGGGCATTGCTCCGCCTGAGTGAGCGGAACCGGCCAAAAGAGGTGAACGGGTTTATAAGTCTGGCCTCCTTTCCCCGGTATTTTATGGATTCAGGCCAGTGGGCAGCTTCGGCCCGGTTTAAAGTTGAAATCACCGAAATAATTCCCTTTGCCGCTTACTAAGGTTACCGCCTTCTCAAAACACCTTAAAATTGGTATCCTCTGTTCATAATGGATATTCAAAGCACGGTTAAAAATCTTCATCCCCTGGAAGTAAAGATCATCCTTTCGTATAAAAAGGGTGATGAACTCAGCATCGAAAAGGTTGAAAAGGACCTTGGCTTTAAGGGCGGTAACGGGAATCAGGCCCTGTCCTGGCTTGCGGGAAAAGGTATCGTCAGCGAACTGCGCCGCGAGACGGCGGTTTTTTATGAATTGACCGATTTGGGCCGCGAATGGAAAGAAAAGGGAACCCCCGAGGAACGTATAATCGAACTGGTGCGGATAATCGCCAATGGCGGAACTTCTACCGCTCTGCGTCTCCCCGACATTGCCGCCAATCTCAAACTTGAAAATAAAGATATAGGCAGCGCCTTTGGTACGCTCTCCAAACTTGGCGTTCTTGCCATGGACGGTGAAAAAAAAGTGATCATTGCACTGAGCGCCGACCAGTTAAAAGACGGTCGGCCTGCGAAAGGTGAGGCTGCCGAACATTTCGCCGTTATCCGGGGCTTGCTTGATAAAGCCGCCAAGGCAGAAGCAAACCTTATAGCCGAAGCGGATCTTTCCCCCGCTGAAAAAAACGCCATGGCGGGTATCGCCAAAAAACGCGGAGCGGCGGACGCGGCGTTCCGGCAGACGGACCGGGAAACGGTGTACTTTGGTTTTACCGCAGAATGGGAAGCAGTGAATGCCGCGCTCAAAGCCGCCGGGATCACCGGTGAAGAAATCGGGACCCTTACCCCGCAGATGCTGGAGAGCGGTTCCTGGAAGGGCAAGGCGTTCCGCTCGTATAATGTAAAAACTCCGCCCACCCGCCTCATTCCGGGGCGTTCCAATCCTTATGCGAAATTTTTGGAAGACGTTAAAGACAAACTTGCTTCGCTGGGTTTTGAAGAATTTGACGGCCCCCTTGTGGAGACCGAGTTCTGGAATTCCGACGCCCTCTTTATGCCGCAGTTTCATTCAGCCCGCGATATCCACGACGTGTATCATCTTTCCGATCCTGAAAAGGCGCAATCAATTGAGGAACCCTGGCTTTCCAATGTTGCCTCGGCCCACGAGAACGGCGGCAAGACCGGCAGCCGCGGCTGGAATTATCATTTTGACAAAGAGTTTACCAAGCGTCTTATTTTGCGCAGCCAGGGTACAGTGCTCTCGGCGAAAACCCTGCCCAGGGCGAAAATCCCCGGCAAGTACTTCGGCATTGTCCGCTGCTTCCGTTACGACAAAGTTGACGCCACACACCTCTCGGATTTTTATCAGACTGAGGGCATTGTCCTTGGTGAAGATGTAAACCTCCGCACGCTTTTGGGCATGCTGGATATGTTCGCCCGCGAAGTCGCCGGCGCCAAAGAAGTAAAATACGTCCCCGGCTATTTCCCCTTTACCGAACCTTCAGTAGAGGTCCACATCAAACACCCGGTGCTCGGCTGGTTTGAACTCGGCGGCTCCGGCATCTTCCGTCCCGAAGTGACGGCAAGTCTTGGCGTGAACGTCCCCGTGGCGGCCTGGGGCATCGGCATCGATCGGATGGCCCTTATGGCGCTCGGCCTCAACGACCTGCGGGAATTGTTCAGTTACGATATTGAGAATGTCAGGTTGAGAAGGACTGTCGCGCAAGCGTGACTTGGGATGCGGCAGCAATGTCAACAACTTAAGCGGCAAGAGACAGGAAAATGAATATACAGGGCATCAAAAAATTATTGTCCCAGGGCGAAAATCTCACCGTTGAATTCAAAGGCACAAAAGATACCCTGAATAACAGTATATTTGAAACGGTATGCTCCTTTTCAAACCGCTACGGCGGATACCTTTTCCTTGGCGTAAGCGATTCCGGCAAGGTGCTTGGGGTAAACCCCAAAGCGATCCCCGCCTTAAAGAAAAATTTTGTCAATGTGCTCAATAATCCGGAAAAAGTATCGCCGGTTCTGTTTCTGAATCTTGAAGAAATAACCATTGGCGGCAAAATCATTCTCTATGTATACATCCCGATTAGTTCTCAGGTGGAAATCTGTTCCGGTAAAATATTTGACCGCACGGAAGACGCCGATATTGACATTACCAAATCAACCGATTTAGTTGCTAATCTTTATAACCGAAAATCCAGCGGCTTTACCGAACGTAAAATTTTCCCCTATGTGACAACAAAGGAGCTTCGCCCTGATATAATCAAACGCTGCCGACAAATGACATTAAACCGGAATTCCGATCACCCCTGGAAGGGTATGTCAGATATGGCTATGTTTAAAAGCGCAGGTCTGTATGAGGAGAACTGGATGACTTCCCCGGCGATGCCGGGACACGAAAAGGGCTTTAACCTTGCGGCTATCCTCCTTTTCGGTCGGGATGAGGTTATCCGTTCCTGCGTCCCCGGTTATATTACCGATGCAATTTTACGCCGGGAAAATCTTGATCGTTACGATGACCGGCTTATGGTAGAAACAAACCTCATCGACAGCTTTGAACTTCTTATGGAATTTGTCGCAAAGCATACGCTGGATAGATTTTTTCTTGTGGATAATAAGAACGTCAGTGTACGGAGTTGGATAGCGCGGGAAATAATAAGCAACAGCCTTGTCCATCGGGAATATGCAAGCGTCTTTCCCGCCAAAATTATTATTGAGCAGGACCGCATATATGCGGAAAACTGGAATAAATCCCTCAAACCGGGCCG
>JAISJS010000115.1 GCA_031261385.1 Treponema sp. | reverse complement strand
CCGAGAAATTTTTCGTCCAGCCTCGACGAGTCCACAATGGTTATAACGGCTTTAAAGCCTGAGTCAATTAGCTCGTAAACCAGTTCCCGCCTGCTGCCGTTCCAAAGCGGGAACCGGCTTTCAAGCCCGGCGGCTTCACAGCGGGAGGCGCACCAGTCGTAGTGAAGCTGTATGTCGATGTCCCCGAAAACACAGGCCCGTACTCCCCGCTCCCGAAGCCGTATCAGGGCAGCCTCAAAATCCCGGGCGTAGCCGTCCCCCTCTCCGGTTACGACCCGCTCCAGGGGGATGCCCATCAATTCCGAAACCGTATCCAGCAGCTCCGCCGGAACGCCGTGAAACCACGAACGCCCGGCGCTCTCATTATAAGTGGTCAGCAGGCTTACCGGCTCACCCCCGTTCTTTACGGCCCGGTACAGAGCCAGCGCGCTGTCCTTCCCGCCGCTGTAAGAAGCGGCAAAGGGTAGTTTTTCAGTCATGGCATATCCTCTTTTTATACCTTAGCCAAAAAATGAAGCCTCTGTAAACGGCAGACGACGGGCCGGGGGCCGGTTAAAGACGCTGCCATTAGTGGTACATACTTGGGGGTACACTAAAATGGTACTAAGTCCCGATCCAAATTGCGCCAAAAACCTGTCAAAACCCTTGACAGTCCCGGACCCGTCCCTTATACTCCAAATTGTATATTTCAAAGGAAGAGGGGCCGGAGGACTCAGACGGTATGTCTGCGTAAGTCCTGCGGAGAATCCCCCGCTAACCCGTAACTGTGATTGGGAAGATCCATCGCAAACGGTCACTGAGTTTGGGCTGTCAGTCCGAACTTGGGAAGACCGGTGGAGAACGGCCCATAAGCCAGGAAACTTTGATGTACGACCATTTTTCGGGCTTCGAGGATAGAGCCTAGAGAGAAAAGCCGAATTGTTGATCCGGTATTTTTTCCGTTTCCACGGCCCTTTTCTTCGGAAAGGAGTAAAGCCATGTTCACACACAATGTTTCGGTAGGGAAACCCCGTGTCTTAGGGCGTGTGGTTTCCCAAAGGATGCGTAGCATCCTCGTTTTCGTGCTGGGCCTCGTTATGGGGGCGCTGTCGCTGGCGGGATGTAAGAACGATCCCGATGATACGGGTAATTTGATTGGCACTTGGACCAGTACATACGGTGATGGTTATACAATAACCGGTACTACCGTCACTTATAACGCGGGTGCAATGGGCGCTGAATTCAGCTATGTTGGGACAATTAGAAATACCCCGAATTTTGCCAATCCATATGGAGTCATAATCATTGAATATACAACCACACCAACTTATTATGATTATGGCCCGGCACCGGGTTATGCACAAACTAACCCTCACGGACCGGCAGGTAATTTTCAGGGTATTTATTGGGAGGATTTAACAACAACTTCCGTAAAAATGGCGCATACGAATGCAGGCGAGAAAACAACGTTAAGTAGTGCAATAACAGCATTCACCCTGGAAAATGGACCGACGTATGTTTATTCCTATGCTTCGTTAAGTAAAAACTAGTGTTTCTATTTCTTCCAAAGGCCGGAAGGCTGCTCCCGGCCTTTATCATTGCATTGCTCACCCTCTGCCCCTTGTTTTCACAGGAAAAAATAACAGGGGTTGAGGATGATGCGGACATAGGTCCTATCTTCGATGAGGATATCCTGCTCTTGGAGGGGGAGGGTATCACCGTAACCGGCAGCCCGGAAACTACCCAGCAGATGAAGGTGGTTACCAAAGAAGAAATTGAGCGTCATAACGCCCCGGATTTGGCAACCCTCCTACAGGAAACTTTGAATCTGGGAGTTACCGGGTACGGCGGATATGGGTCCCAGACGGGGATTAATATGCGGGGTTTCGATTCGGAGCGGATCGCCTTTCTGATAGACGGGATTCCCGCCAATTCCACCATGACCGGTGACTTTGATTTAAGCCAGCTTGATCTTAATGCCATTGAACGGATCGAAATTATTTACGGCGGGTCGGATACGAAATATAATGTATCGGGTGCCTTGGGCGGTGTGATCAACATTATTACGGCAAAAAAAAATAAACCCGGTTGGCGGATAGGGGGCAGTATATCAAATACTTCCGCTATTCCCGGCGAATACCAGAAAAGAAGCGGAGGAACGGGAAATCCCCAATGGCAGGATTTAGTGGATACCCAAAATATTGCGTTATCAACCGCCTTTGGCTCCGAAAAATTCTCCTGGTCCTTTAATCAATTTGCAAACAGGGCCGGTAATCACTTTCTCTATACGGACTATACCGATACAGTCCGCCGGAATGAAAGCAATGAAGTTTGGGACACCGGGGCATCGACCTCCTTTATCTGGAATTTACCGGATACTTATTCAAAGCTTATTGCTTCCGCCGATCTCTATTACGGCGACAAGAACATTCCCACAAAGAGGGGGAGTTCCGATGTGGGAAAGCAAACCGATTTTTCCACCCGGCAAAACATCATGCTCGACATGCCCAGGGTTGGGCGGGACGATCTCGCTACAGAAGTTAGCCTAAGCCATGCATGGCAGACCCTGGAGTACGAACCCCCTGCGGGAAGCAGTTCCCTCCACGATCAGCAGGTAATCACGGCGATAAACCGCTGGACCTGGTATCCCCGGTCATGGCTTACCCTCAGGTCCGGGTGGGACTATCGCTTTAACTATCTGGACTCCACGGATATCGGCCTACGCAGCCGTCATGACGGCGGGCTGTACCTTACGGTGGAATATAAAGCCCATGAAAAATTTTTGATTATTCCCTCGGTAAAGGCGGTTTTCTCAGGCCCTTCGGAGAAGCCCGTAGTTCCGGTACCGAAGCTCGGCTTTCTCTGGAAACCTCTGGAATCCCTGACCCTCAAAAATAATTATTTCCGTAGTTTCAAATACCCCGACTTTGAAGACCTCTACTGGGGGGGAGATGCCTTAACCCAGGGCAACCCTGATCTGAAGCCCGAAGACGGTTTTGGGGGAGACCTGGGCGCCGCCTGGCAGTATGGAAATTGGGTCGGCATTGAGAGTACCTTTTTTACCCAATGGACTACGGATTCCATTCATTGGAGTTCCGGCGCCGGCGGAGTTTGGCGTCCTGAAAATGTGGGGGAAGCTCTGTACTTCGGCCTGGACTCTAAGGTCCGGGGGGAAATTCCCCTTTCCGCCGGTCCCTTCAGAACGATAGGCCTTTCCCTGTCGTACCAGTATTTGTTAAGCTACCTCTTAAGCTATGGGTATGACTTTGCATCGGATAAACGGATACCCTATATGCCCATGCACACCATTGGCGCCTCGCTTGATTTCGCTTGGGGCGCCAAGGATTCCCGGGCCGGTTCCCTTTTAATTACCGGTCATTACGAGGGCCTCCGTTTCGCCGAACGCTCAAACATCACCGAACTGGACCCCTATTTCCTGCTGAGCGTAAATGTCAATCAGCAAATCGGGGGAAACCTGACCGCCTTTGCGGTGGTACGGAATCTCCTTAACACGTCATATGAATCTTTTGATGATTATCCCATGCCCGGCATCACGGTAACCCTTGGCATGCGGTTCACTATAGAGCCCCTGAAGGAGAAGAAATGAATAAATACCTATCCTATAGTTTCCTCTACGATCCTCCCGGGGATCTGCGCTGTGACTTTGAAATCCTCACCGACGAAATATCCAGCATGATAGGGTTTCTGCGATCCCTTACGGATGACGACATAATCCGGGAGGACCTCTGCAAGCTGAATGAGCTGATCTACCATGTTAATCCCACCCTGCGGAAGCGGACTGCGATAACTGCGGAAGAACTGGAATGGCTCCTTGGAAGGACGAAAAAAATGCAGGCGGAGATACAGGATAGTTTTACCGCCGCCGCCCCCAAGACAAACCTCCCCCGGTTTGTGGTTCCCCAGGGCTGCAGCGCGGCGGCCTACAGTCATATTATCAGAAATAAATGCAAGGCGGCGGTGAGGCTTCTGTACCGGCATCAGCAGCAGGGCAATAGGGTGGACGATATTGTTTTTGATTTTATCAATTTGTCCTCGGGGTACTTTTTCTCCCTGGCCTTAAAATTGAACAAAGACCAGGGCGTGGAAGAGAAGGAATTTTTAAGCAGGGTGTATACATGAAATTAAAAGAAATGGTTTCCCGGTTTGTTTTGCTCTCCCTGGTTCTTCTGGGCGCCTGTACTCCAAAAAGTGATACGGTAACGGTAACTGACCGGAGCGGGAACACCGTTGCCCTGCGGGGGGAACGCAGCCGGATTATTTCCACCGCCCCCTCAAACACGGAAATACTGCTGGGGCTTGGGTTGGGGGAAAAACTTATCGCGGTGGATACTATTTCCGGCGGCATAACGGGTGTTCCCGCAAATATAGCCCTGATAGATTTTTCATACCCCGACGGGGAACTTATTGTGGGGCTTGATCCGGACCTTATCATTGCCGC
>JAISJS010000034.1 GCA_031261385.1 Treponema sp. | reverse complement strand
TCCCAAAGAGTACCTCTGAAATATACTCCTGGACCCGCCTAAAGATAAATTCATCCTCGTTCTTTTCATGGGGAAGAAAATCCCGGATGTTCCCGTGCACAATATAGAGGTTGGTGGTTTTGGAACGGTATTTATTGGCAAGTTCCTGCGCCCAGCCGGGCAGTATTTTAATGTACTCATGATCCTTATGAACAAGCTGATCCTGCATCCCCGCCCCTCATGCCTATCTTAGACATACCGCTTCCAATAAATTAAGCCTGTCTTTATATATCATTATATTTTCCTGTCGGAAAGAAGCAAGCACCCGGCCGGAGGCATCACGGTAATTCACCGTAAAGGAGTAGGTCCCGGGGTCCAGGTTAATGCCCCCGACATAGGCCCTGGCGGGAAAATACCGGGATATGCGGAGATCCGCCTGTTCGCTTGCCTCCGCAAAAATTTTGTTCCCAAAACTAAGAAGGCTTAAAATAAAGGAAGTAGAGTCGTCTATGTCATCGGAAGAAGCCCTGGCATCCAGGACAGAGGAAGTGAGCCCCTTCATTGTTGCGCGGATCACGGTCTTGAGGTAAATCACATCCCGTTTTCCCTTAAAGGTTTCCCGCGCCACTGCTTCAATATCCTCAAGAAGTTCAAGTTCAAAGGCAGCGCCCTGGTCAACAACAAGCTCCACGGTTTTAATCCGGGAAGGCCGTTCAACCAGAACAGGAAGGGCGATTTTTATATAATTGGAAAGCGAAAGGGGAATTCGCAGAGTTTCCTGTTCTTTTCCCGGGGAAAGGCCGCTAAAGGCCAGCACATTAAGCCGGGCCTTCCCGTCAGGTATCTTCAGCTCCTCATCTATTGATGCAGGCACAGGATAAGTATAAACATTGGGGGCGTTGGCAAAGGCGATTTTAAGCTGATTCTGATCGATCCGGGCATCATCGTAGCGGCCGGCGCCGCGGTAAAAAAGCAGTCCCAGGTAACGGGCCAGGGCGGAATCGGAAAACCGGACGCCCCCGTTGGGATTGGGGGGGATTGCCGTGGATTCCTCCAGGGCCTTTTGCTGCAGATTGGAAGTGATAACCCCATACTTGGAAGAGAGGTACTGTATCTTGTTATTCATCCGCCGGATCTCAACCATGGCATCTTCAATAATACCCCGGTGATAATAATTGAGGGCGTTAAAGACATTAAGGTAGATATCCTCGTAGTCCTCCCCGTCATATTCTTTGACCGTATCGTTGAGCAGGTAGGAGCCTATCTCCATGCTGACGCTTTTGGTAAAAGCCGCTTCGATTGCCCGCTCGCCGCTCTTCAAAAGACCTGAGGACTCCTGGTACTGCCCGACGTAATGGGAGATCATGCCCTTATCCATATAATACAGCGTCCGGTCCTGACTGCGGTAGAAGCGCTGCTTTTCCTTTTCAAGATAGTCCAATCCCCCGGAATATTCACCCTGGCTTGTCATATTATCCAACCGGGCAAATGAGGTGGTGGCGCATGAGGGGAGAATAGTCAGAACAAGAAAAACCAAAACCGGATTTTTTAACATGGCCCCCCTTAGAAGCCCGCCGAAAAATATCCGGCCGCTTTGGGACTTAAAATTTTACCGCCGGAGTGACAATGATCTTTTTGATTTCACTGTTTTCCCCAATCCAGAGCTTACGGTTGGTCTCGATACTGGTCAATTCGGCGGTAACAATATAGGTACTGACAGAGGTCTTACCGGCCCGGTCAACTATGGTTCTTATTGTCCCGGTAAGCATAAAATCGGCGCCCAGCTCTCTTCCCAGGGCGGCAACGGTTTCATCGCCGGTATTGCCGGACAGCTGATCCTGCCGTTCCGCCCGGATTTCATTCCGGAGATCCCCGGAGGCGACAAATTCGGCTTTTCCGCTCCTTGAGATGGCCGTTTCCAATCTGTGGGAAAGGATACCGGTATCCAAATGTTCAAGAGTGTAGTTTTTAAAGTTTCCAACGATAATTACCGGCGGTCTTTTTTTCTCCGCCTGAAACTGGGCCGCCCAGGGATGGGCGAAACAATCTGCGATAAGACCCTCGCTGACGAGTTTGAGATCCGTGTCGTTCCAGTACCCGCTCAAATCGGTCTGCGTAGCCGCATTGACACGGGTCACCCTGGGGTTAGACGAACAGGCGGCCAGGGCGGCCGCCGTAACTGCAGCACAAAGGGCAAGACGCAACGCGGTGCGCGAGGCGCAGCGCGTTGCATGCAATA
Source organism: Treponema sp. (assembly GCA_031261385.1). Taxonomy (GTDB): domain Bacteria; phylum Spirochaetota; class Spirochaetia; order Treponematales; family Breznakiellaceae; genus JAISJS01. Next base: position 1,146 of record JAISJS010000034.1, on the reverse strand, counting down.
CCCTGTTTTTCATCATCCGGTCTCCATCAGGTTCCGGCCATGGAGTTTTGGCTGCAGCCAAAACTCCCGGTAAGTTCACCTGCGGTGAACTTACCTACCACTGCAAACCGCTCTCGAGGATCTGCGCGGTAATCGAATCAAAGGCGGCGTCAAGGTCGGGGGTGCCGTCTTTTATCTTGGCTATTGCGTTTACAATCTGGTCATCCAGGATCTTCCGGTCTATGGAATACAGGACATAGGCGGTATGCCGGATTTCATCGTCCTTACCCTTTTCGGTTATGCGCTGCTTTATCCACCAATCGCTCTCTTTCCGGGCGCCGGAATAGGTGGCGCTTACCAGGGTATTGATAGCGTTGCTGTATTTACGCTGAGAATCGGCGCTGTCGGCAACCTTGTTCTCGTTGGCCTTAAATACCGATGCTACCCGTGTCGAAATCTGGGCGCCTATCTGCTGCTGGGCATTAAAGTTGTTTACCCAGGTAAGGAGCTGCTGCAGTTCCGGGCCCCGTTCATCGGCGACGATGCAATACCTGCCCTTATAGTCCGTAAGACCTTCAACACCCGGCACTCCGCGGTCCATATACTCCACAAGCCATTGGGGCAGCTTGTCCTGCCCAAGGCCGGTTCCCTTATGTTCCAGAGTTACTACTTTATCCTGGGAATCAAGCTCTATGCGTTTCGCTTTCGCCCCGGTTGTATTGCAACCCACAAGAATACCCATTGCCACGACCGCCGCGAACAATACCATCACACTTTGTCTGACAGATTTCATATTCTGCCTCCTTCAATTTTTTACTGTTAATAATTAACAGATTTTATATAAAAAAATCAAAACCCGCAAGGGTTAAGACTTTTTATTTCAATAATGAATCAAGATACGCATCAAATCCTTTTGCGAATCCCTCCGAAGCAATTGAAGCCTCGGCGGTACGAAGGGCGCGCTGACGCGCTTCCGATTCGCTGATATGGCCCTCCCGGCCGTTTGCCGAGGATGAATATACTTCCTTCCCGCTCCGGTCCTGCACCTAAGTTGTTAACAGGTAGCGCACAAATTTATTGGCCTGATTGCGCCCAAAATCGGCGTTCTCCAATTCAAACACGGCGGAAAGCAAATAGAAGTTTGGGCCTGCAGCGCTTGTCCTGAAC
>JAISJS010000025.1 GCA_031261385.1 Treponema sp. | reverse complement strand
GGCTTTTTGTTTTATCTGTTTAAATTTCTCAATCTTCTCTGCGCTTCATGCGCGCTTATTCCGTTTGTGTTTTTAAAAGACGGGAAACTGCGTATCATCTGGAAACCCTTTGACACCCTGCCCGAAATAAATGAAGCGCTGATTGGTCTGTCACGGTATGAGAGACCAATGCTCCCGCTGAAAACCGCCGAAAAAAAAGCCGGGTCCTCTAAAGCTAAAAAAGGCGGCATGATTTTTGCGTCGGGGCGAAGTGTGATCGATCTGCTTGCATCGGCATTTATGGGTGAATGGGTCAAGCGGAATTATTTTGCCTATAAAAGCGCCGCCCAGTCGGGGGGCAGGGAATACCGGGAACTGCTGGAAGTATTTTTTCAGGGCAAGGCGCTTACAGTTACTTCACCTGCCCTGCGGAGTTTACCGGTCAATATCGATCGCTGGCTGTCGGTGCTTCACATCGGTTTTGATGATTACAAGTATCGCTTTACGGTGAAGGGTTCCCGCAGCAGCGGCGATGAAGTCGATGATTTTACCTTATCAATGGATTTGTTATTGGAAACCGAAAAGGGAATTGAAGCAGTACCGCTTTCACGAATAGCAAAAAAACCGCAGGAGAAAACAGCCGCTGTAACACCCGCAAAATTATCTGATTCAATTGGAGCGCTTCGGGCGCCCACGGCGTTATCCAACTATCTTCCGGAAATCCGTGATCTGCTATCCCAGCCAAAGGTGCAGCTTTCCGAAGTAAGGCTTGTTTCGTTTCTTGATGAAGCCTCTCCCCTTTTGAGCCGTCTTGGTATTGAAGTAATTCTTCCCAAAGCGTTAAGCCGTGAACTGCGGCCGCGTCTGGTGCTTAAAGCCGATGGCAGTGAAAAGGGAAAAGGGTCGCTGGTCAGTTACCTGGCCCTTGATAATCTGCTGGACTGGAAATGGCAGGTGGCAATCGGAGACAGGGTCATGGACCTTGACGAGTTTGAAAAACTCGTCAAACAGAAGCGGGCCCTGGTGCGGTTCAAGGACGGCTTTGTCCGTATGGACCCGGAAGAGCTGGCGCAGCTTCTTAAAAAGGCCCATGCCGGTGATGCGCCGGGGCCGCAGGATTTTCTTAAAGCGCATTTTTCCGGAGACAGCGTTCTTTCGTTTGACGCCGAAGGGATCATCAATAAACTTTTTGAGGAGCGTCGTTTCCCCGTTCCCAAAAACCTCACTGCGGAACTGCGGCCGTATCAGGAGCGGGGCTACAACTGGGTCTGCTCGCTGCTTATGGCGGGCTTTGGCTGCATTCTTGCCGATGACATGGGCCTTGGTAAAACTGTTCAGTCGATTGCCGCCTTGCTCAGGCTCAAAGAAGAAGGCCTTTTGGGAAACGATTGCCTTGTCATCGCCCCTGCGGCTCTGCTTGAAAACTGGGAACGGGAGCTGCACCGCTTTGCCCCTTCGCTTAAAGTCTCACGCTATCACGGCATTCACCGGAGTCTTGACCGGAATGAGCCGAACACTTCCGGAGCAAAAAAATCCGGTACAAAAAAATCAGCAGAAGTATTTCTTACCACCTATCAAACTGCCGTGCGTGATGCCGCCAAGCTGGAGAAGGAGCCGTTTTCACTGCTCATTGTTGATGAAGCCCACCTGATGAAAAATGCCGACACGAGGGGTGCAAAGACCGTGAAGCGCCTGCGGTCAAATTACCGGCTTGCCCTTTCGGGAACCCCCGTGGAAAACCGGCTTGAGGATCTTCGTTCCCTTTTTGATTTTATCCTGCCGGGGTTTCTGGGGACGCCGGAGGATTTCAAAAAAACCTGGCGTGTGCCCATTGAAGTTATGCGCAAGAAAGAGACCGCCGGCGCCCTGCAAAAAATTACTTCGCCGTTTCTGTTGCGGCGGCTCAAGACCGATAAGTCTATCATCACCGACCTGCCGGACAAGGTAACCGTCAACGAATATGCGCTGCTGGAAAAAGAACAGGCCGCTCTTTATGAAAGCGTGGTAAGCGAAGTCATGCAAAAATCGGAACACATCGATCCCAAAGAACGGCCCGCGCTGGTGCTGGCCCTGCTTACGAGCCTTAAACAGATTTGCGATCACCCGCGGGTTTTTGACAAGCAGAGCCCCGCCGTTTCAAAGTTGTCGGGGAAAGCCCTGCTCCTTATCACCCTGCTGCAGGAGATTCTTGATAACGGCGAAAAGGTTTTGATCTTCAGCCAGTACGTTGAAACCCTGGACTGCCTTTCCCGGATCATCACTGCTGAACTCGGCGAAGGCGTCCTGACCTACCACGGCGGCATGGGTCAAAAACTCCGCTCCGAAACGATCAACATTTTCCAGACTGATCCCGCCTGCCGTATACTGTTGGTGAGCCTTAAAGCAGGAGGCCTCGGCCTTAACCTGACCGCGGCAAGCAGGGTTATCCACTACGACCTCTGGTACAACCCCGCAGTGGAAAATCAGGCCACCGACCGTGCCTTCCGCATCGGCCAGAAACGAAACGTGTTTGTGCACCGCTTTATCACCAAAAGCAGTTTTGAGGAAAAAATTGACGAGATGATTTCCGCCAAGCGGGAGCTTGCCGACATGACCGTTTCCTCCGGGGAATCCTGGCTTGCCCGCATGAGCCATGAGGAATTGAAGGCGCTGTTTGAGAGGTAAAATTTTGGTGAACCCGGTTCGAGTATATTTCCTTTTCACAATTTCAACCACCCTGGGATGTTTTGTGCTATGATCATTGACAGAATTGCTAATTCAGCTTTAATATTTGTCTTAGAGGTAAGTTATGTTATTAACAATTCCAGGCTACTTTGAATCAGGCAAGTTTGTTCCAAATGAGCCGATAAAAATACCGGATCATAAAAAAGTTATTTTGACGGTATTGGAAGAAGAATCTCCGGTAATACCCCAACCAAAGCCTATGGCTGAATGCCTCCCCCCTGATGATGGTTCTCTGGCATATTTATTCAGGAATTATAATGACGATATGTTCCGTGAGCCTGTTATTGATTTTGGTGAAGCGGTGGGAAATGAAAAATGGTGACTATTATCCCGCAACAGGGAAACAGTCCCCAAAAAATTGTTGGATGTTCTTTTGGATAACACGGAGAATTTTTTCAGTATAAGATGCTCTTCGCCTGTTTACGGAGTCAGATTGCCATGATTTAAATTGTTGGGGAAACTTGGTACTCTGGTCTGACGGGATCAGAGAAGAACCCGCTTTCGCGGGGGAGGGTGGTAGGTTGGAAGGTGTCGTAAGGACGCCCGGGAAACTGCGGCGATCCTCGGGCGACTGGCAACGCAAAGGCGCCAGGCACCTTTTTTGCCATATGCAAGACGGTATTTGGCGCCAAGCTATACATCCGTGTAGCAATATTCATCACTTTTTTATAAATTCATCA
>JAISJS010000024.1 GCA_031261385.1 Treponema sp. | reverse complement strand
CAACGCCATTGACCTTTACCTGCGGGAAAATTTCAGGATGCATCTCTTTGAATTTTTTTATCCGCCTGTCCCGGCCAAAGAAAGCCGTACCGGCTTTGAAGGTATGGGCGGCGCAGGATATACCGCGTATATCGTAGAACGAATCGGTTTTTCAGCGCACCCTCCGCTCATTCAGTTTCTGGAAAATCTTTTCCGGTATACCGAATACCATCATGGCATAAAAACCGGGGCTTTACTCAAAGGCAGTTCCCGGCCTCCGCATATTGATGAGGTCTGGAAAACCATTGCCGGCGCCGCATGGGGCTTTGCGGAAAATATTCCGGCAATACGGCCCTCACCGGCGCCGCCTGAAAAAACCAAAGGAATTTTTCGCAGCGATACAGTCCTCAACCGCCTGCGGGAAGAATCAAACGCCGTCCGCGATATGCTTTTGACAAATGCTTCAAACGACGTAACAACAAGTGAACCGCTTGTCATTGCCCGAAAATCTGAAATGAGCCATACCCGGCAGGCAAAACAAAGCGCAGATGCCTTTTTCAAAGAACTGGATACGGTTGAAAAAGAAACAATACGCCTTATAATCGCCGGAAAAACCGGAGAATTGGCGAATTTTGCCCGGAAAAACGGTACAATGCCGGAATTACTCATCGATACTATCAATGGCAAATTTTTGGAAATTTCAGGCGATCTGCTCATTGACAGCATGGACGAAATACCCATAATTCAGGGAGAATATATAGAAAGTTATGAACGGTATACCAAAACGGATTAGCAGTGCAATTCTCTCCTCTCTCTCCGCAGGGGTCGTTCCGCGGATCGGGCTTGAATATATCGCCGTGGGGCGCAAACAGGAAATTGAAACCATACTCCGTGACCTGGAAAACCTTAACGAGGGGGCGGCAAGTTTCCGTTTTATTGCGGGCAGGTACGGCAGCGGCAAGAGTTTTTTTCTCCAGGCGATACGGAACTATGCAATCGAAAATGACTTCCTTGTTGCCGATGCGGAGCTGTCCCCGGAAAAGCGGCTTATCGGCTCTGATAAATCGGGGCTGGAAACATACCGCGAACTGGTGTCCCGGCTTTCCAACAAACTCCGTCCCGAAGGCGGCGCCCTTGAAGGGATACTCCAAAAATGGATCAACTCGATCAAACTGGATTGTATCAAAGAGGGGCTTTCCCCGCAGGATGAGGCGCTCTTTCCCAAAGTGGAAACACGTATTTTCAAAACCATTTCCGAACTTGAAGGCTTTACCCACGGCTATGATTTTGCCGTTGTGGTTGCGGCGTATTACCGGGCCTTTAGCTCCGGCGATGAAGAAAAGCAGCGCGCCGCGATACGCTGGCTCCGCGGCGAGTATGCCGCCAAGTCCGAAGCAAAGGCGCAGCTGAGCGTGGGGGAAATTATCACCGACAGCAACTGGTACGAGTATATCAAACTTATTGCCGCATTTGGTTCCCTTATCGGGTACCGCGGTTTTCTTTTATTTATTGACGAATGTGTGAACCTCTGCAAAATCGTCAACCGCCAATCCCGTGAAAATAACTATGAGCGGCTCCTTGCCATGTTCAACGATGTAACGCAGGGAAAGGCAATGCGCCTTGGCATTTATATGGCGGGGACTCCGCAATTTATTGAAGATGAACGGCGGGGGCTTTTCAGCTATCCTGAGTTCAGGAGCCGCCTTGCCGACAGCCGTTTTGTCCGGGAAGGCTATGCCGATTTCGGGAGCCCCATCCTCCGCCTGACCCGGTTAAGCCGGGAAGAAATTTACCTTTTGCTGGAACGGCTCCGGGATATTCATGCGGAGCATTACGGGTACGAGGCGGAGCTGCAGCAGCGGGAACTTGCCGCCTTTATCGACCTTGCCTTTTCCACGCCCGGCGCCGATGAATTTATCACCCCGCGGGAAATTACCCGTGACTTCATCGGCCTGCTCAACATTCTCCGCGACGGAAACGGCGTCGATTTTGATACCCTTGTTTACCGTGACGGCTACACGGTTAAGGGCTTTGCCGCCGGTGATACCTACGCGGATTTTGAAGTGTGATGGAATCTTCTTTTTCCCGTCTGGCGCCGTTTATCCGGGAATTTATCTACGAAAAAAAATGGAAGCTCCTCCGGGATATTCAGGAGGCTGCGATACGGGAAGTGCTGGACGGTTCTTCCCATATCCTTATCGCCGCAGGAACCGCCTCGGGAAAAACCGAAGCGGCGTTTTTTCCGGTTATTTCCGTATTGAGTCAAAACCGTCCGCAGTCGGTAGGGGCCCTGTATATCGGGCCGCTCAAGGCGCTGATAAACGATCAGGCGGAACGGCTTTCGCCGTTGATGGGACCGGCGGACCTCCCCCTCTGGCGCTGGCATGGGGATGTTTCGGATAATCACAAAAAAAAACTGCTGGAACACCCGTCAGGCATTTTGCAGATTACCCCCGAGTCACTTGAGGCGCTGCTCCTGCGATCCCCCCGGCGGGTGCAGTCACTTTTCCGCGATCTTTCCTTTGTGATTATCGACGAGGTCCATGCCTTTATCGGCAGCGACAGGGGGGATCAGATACTCTGCCAGCTTGCGCGGATTGAAGAAGCGGCGCTGTGCAGACCGCGGCGCATCGGCCTTTCGGCAACCCTCGGGGACTACCGGGAGGCGCAGGCCTGGCTTGCCTGGGGTTCATCTTCTGATACCGTCCTTATCCGGGAAGGGAAAAAGGGCCGCACGGTGAGCATCGCCCTGGATTGTTATTCCGGTTCTGCGGAGGAAGAAGGGGCCTATTATGCCGCGCTGTACCGGCAGGTCAGGGGAAGGAGAAGCATCATTTTTACCAACAGCCGGCTTGAAGCGGAAAATACCATCGCCTCCCTTGGCTCATTGTCGCAGAAAAACCGCGGCGGGGACCGCTTCTACATTCACCATGGGAGCATCCCGGCAAGCCTCCGCGGAGAAACCGAAAAAGAACTGCGGGAAGGCGAAGGACCGGTCACCGCTGCGGCTACCGCCACACTGGAACTGGGGATCGACATCGGTACGCTGGACCGGGTTATCCAAATAGGGGCGCCGTTAAGCGTATCGGCCTTTGTTCAGCGCCTTGGGCGATCCGGCAGGCGGCGGGGAAAAGCGGAAATTTATTTTACCTCACTGGAAAACTCAGGCCAGGCGGAACAGCAACCGGGTGCGCCTGCAAGCCTCCCGTGGAATCTGCTTAAAACCATCGCGGTAATCGAACTGTACCTTAAAGAAAAATGGATCGAGCAGGGGCTTCCCAACCGGCTGCCGTACAACTTATTGGTGCACCAGACCCTCAGCATACTTGCCGGCCTCGGCGAACACAGCCCTGCTTCCCTGACCCAACGGGTTCTTTCCCTGCCCGCTTTTAGCGGTATTGCAGCGGCGGATTTTGATGAACTTTTGGATCACCTGATTAAAATCGATATTATCGAGAAAACCGCAGAAGGCGGCCTTATATGCGGGCTTGCCGGTGAGCGCCTCACCGTCCACTATTCTTTTTATTCGGTTTTTGCCGACGATACCGAATACCGGGTGTTCGCAGGCGGGCGGGAAATCGGCAGGGTGAATTTTATTCCGCCTGCGGGGAGCAGTATCGTCCTTGGGGGCCGTTTCTGGCGGGTGGACCGGATACGGCAAAACGAACGGGAAATCGCCGTCAGCGCCGGGGAGCCGGGAAGCATAAAAATCTGGCGGGGAAGCGGCGTAGAACTGCACCCCGTTGTCGCACGCCGTATGCGCACTATCCTCTGCGAAAACGAGATCTACCCCTACCTTTCCCTCCGCGCCCGCGTCCGCCTTGAACAGGCCCGTTCCCTGGCCCGCCAATGGAAAATTACCGGCAGGCTGTTTATCCCCGCCGTGGAGGATGAAAAAGCGCAGGAGAAAAAAACATACGGGTTTACCGTTATCCCGTGGACGGGCAGCCGTGGAATGCGGACCCTGTTGTTGATCCTGCAGGATCGCACCTACCGCAAACCCCTTGGCCTTGTATCCCTTTCCCGCCCGAACGATTATTCTTTTTATCTTGTTTCAACCTTACCCGTCTCCCAATTCCGTGAAGCGTTAAAAACCATCATTTCAAACAGTACCTATCCTCAAATCCTCCCCGACAGTGAACAGATTCCCCTTTCGGGGAAATTTGATGCACTTCTCCCGCCCCGTCTGCTGGTAAAGCAGTATGCCGCAAATATGCTGGATCTGCGGGAATTAACGTCACTGGATCTACAGTAATTCCAAATGAGGAAAAAATCGGAAGAAATTTAACCGCAAAGTCGAATAAGTTAAAGAAGGGATAAGAAAATTTTCTTCCTTTTTCGACTGCGAACCGAAGGTTCGATTCGA
>JAISJS010000408.1 GCA_031261385.1 Treponema sp. | reverse complement strand
GATATTTATGATGAGGGGAAAAGCGGTTCCCCTTTTTTTGGCATGGATTATTTGTTTTTTTGAGTTCTCTCCTGCGGTGTCCGGAGCTCCGCCCTGCGCGGAAAGTGACTGCCGGTTTTTTTCGGTAATATTATTTATTTCCGAAAGAATTTCCCGCTGCTCGTCTTCGGTGATTCCCGAATTCGGGTCAAATACGATTTCTTCGGTATTGGTAAGTTGTATGCTGTTGTTTTCCATTTTATTTTCCCTTTATTTTGTTTTCATTACCTCAACCCCGTCCCAGTCCGCGGGGGGAGGATTTGCCGCGTAATCAATGCAGCGCTTGTAAAGGTTTTCCGCGTTAAAGTCCCCTGCAGCTGATACGTCACTTCCGGCCGGTAAGCCGCTTGATAATAGCAAACGGGCTTCCCGGAATTTTGCCGCCGCTTCACGAAAGGAGCGCTTGTAATACAGAGCCATTCCTTCGTTGTGAATGGGCCAGGCTTTTTCCTCCGCCGTAGAAAGGGTCTTCTTGACCGTATAGATTTTAACGCCGAGTTTTTTCCCTTTTACCGCTACCGTATCAAGCAGACGGAAACGGAGCTTCGCCGCTTCCCCGCCAGGATTTGCCTGCGACTGTCGTAAAAGTTCTGCATAGAGCGTCTCTGTTATAAGAATTTCAGAGTGATACGTTTTGGTGAGTCCCTCCATGCGGGAAGCAAGGTTTACCGCATCGCCTATCACCGTGTAATCCATCTTCCGCTCGCTGCCGATATTTCCGACGGTAACTTCGCCGTAATTTATCCCTATGCCGATGTTGAATTTTGGTTTTCCCGTTTTTACCTGATACTCATTAAAATGGGAGAGGGCGTCTATCATATCAAGGCCGGAAAGAACCGACTGGAGGGCGTCATCCTCGTGCCTGGCAGGGGCGCCCCAAAAGGCCATTATTGCGTCCCCGATATATTTATCCACGATGCCGTTCCGGTTCATGATGATGTCAACCTGATCAGAGAAATAGCGGTTTAGGGATTCAACCAAATCGGCAGGGTCCTTGATCGCTTCGGAAATCGTCGTAAAGCCGCGTATATCGGAAAAAAGGATCGAGAGATACGCATCTTTTCCCTTGAGCATATTGGGGTCGGGAGAAACAAAAAATTCTTCGATAACGTCCTTGGGAACATACTTCTGAAAAATATTACGGATACGCTGCTCCTTTTTTCCCGCCAGCACCGCGTCAAAGGCGTAACGCTTTATCTGCGTATACGCTTTGTCAAGTTCCCCGATCATCAGGTTAAAGGTTTCGGCAAGTTTTCCCGTCTCGTCCCGGTATTCAACTTCAACACGGGAAGAAAGGTCGGCCCTGTCTATAATGCCGTTCATCGCGTTTACAACCCGGGAAAGGGGGTTGGTAAGATGGCGGGAAAAGATGATCAACAGTACAATGGCGGCTGCGGAAGCGGCGGCTATCATGATGATTGTCTGCATCGTGATCCGGTCTATGTCACGGTAGAAGGCGGTCTTTTCTTCGGAAACCAGGTAATAGAAACTAAAGGGGGTAAAATAAAATGACTCTAAAACCCGGTCTACCCCGCCGATTTTAGCGGTAATGATCCCCTCATTTTCTTCTTTAAGGAGCGTGATGAGCGGCGTTTTTTCTTCACTGCGTATTTCGATGGGTGAACTGCCCATGATGAAATTTCCCGTTTCATCCACGGCAAAGATCACTTCGGTTCCGCTTAAAATTATACTGCGGGCATAAAGGTTTACGGCATTTTTCGCCGCTTCCACCATGTCGGCCCTGCCGGAGTAACCATTCTCCACCAGCAGTGACCATTGGTTACCCGCATATTTTTGCAGTTCGTTGACTTTAAAGTTAAGAAATTGGCGGGTTATTCTGCTTATGCCGTTGGCGGCGGTAAAGTAGGATGCCGCTTCTGCAAGGCACAGCGTCGCGATAATCAGGGGCAGGACGACCAAAATAATTTTTAACCGGATTTTCATTGGTTAATTCCGAAGTCGGCCAGAAGCGAAATACCCTGTGTACTGAGGAAGGGGCGGATCTTTTCCCAGGGGATGATGATCTCAATCGGCCCTTCCGAATAGGGCGCTATATCGTAGACGTTCCAGTGAAAGCCGAAACCGCCTTTGGTGAGAAAGAAGTTGTCGGTTATCGCAGGTTCATCCTCAAAATATATTCCCGTTGAGGGAGCTGCCCCGGAAGCCAAATTATCTTTTGCGCGGAGCTGATCCAGAACAAGCCGGTACAATTCGGGACTGTTATAGTCTGTAAAAAAATCCTGCCAATACAGCGGCTCAAATTGAGCCAGACTTGCCGCATAGTAGCTTGTTTCCTGCATACCATGGGCGCCACCGGTGTAATAATTTTTTTCCCGGCTGATTAACGCCGCTTTATCCGTAAAAATCAGAAAATTCATCGACTCGGTATAGTACCAGTTTAGAGACTCCGCCGGCATATCGGGATACTCTTTTACCGCCGCCCGCATGGCGCGGTAACCGGCCTGATATTCACCGACCAAAATGTCCCGGTATTCATCGAGGGTTTTGCCGCCGTAAAGCAGATCATTGAAAAACACCCGCAATTTTGCGGGCTTTGCCGCATCAAGAAGGGTCAGGCTGAAATCCATCCTCGGGTGACCGGACGCCTGTTCGG
>JAISJS010000329.1 GCA_031261385.1 Treponema sp. | reverse complement strand
GTTTTTGGCGCTGCAGCGCTGCCGCGGTGGGAAGCATCGTGGTAAATAAAAGGCGTCCTTCTTCATCAAGCCGGGCAAGCCAGCGTTGGATACCGGCGCCGGACGGCGGTAAGGCGCGTATGCGCTCCCGGTACCCGGTAAGGAAATCACGGGCGCTTGTGCGTTTTTTGCCCGGGGCAAAGATGCGCAGGGGGCGCTTTTCGTTAAAATCCTTTTCACGCGTAATTGTGACGGGCGCGCCCATGCCGGGTACGCTGATGATGCGGGCGTTTATCACGGCGGCTTTTTCTTCAAGCCGCACACGGTAACGCCGCATCGTTTCGGTTTCGTAATACCAGGAAGTCCCTTCCCCGGTCTTGGCAGAGAACGGGGTCCGGTAGAGGAATGCGGAAAAGAGCGCTTCCATTGGTAAAAGGCGGGTCTGCTGCTTTTCAAAAAAAGGAAAGATATACGTGCCGCGTGCGTAGGTTTTTCCGAGCGGATAGGAAAAATCGGCGCCGTAAATTTCGATGCGTTCGGCGCCGAGCGTTTCCGCCAGGGAAAGGCCCGCATAGGTGACATTGGCGCCGGATGTATCGATTAAGGGGATGGGCCGCCAGCGGCGGGATATGTATGTTGTCAGCGGATGGCCGCCGGAAAAAAAATGGCAATTTGATGAAAGGGATGATAGCAGGGGCGGGCTTGCAAGATCGAGGAAAAGGGGGATGTTCCGCGGAAAATTCCCCATAAAATGCTGATAGCTGATATGCTGGCAGTCGATCGAAATGACCGCATCGGGTTTCAGGCCCTTTGCAATCAGGGCCGGGAGGCTGGTGTCTGCGGCGATGATGAAAAGGTCCTTCCCTTTGGCCGCACGGTTTTTTAACAGTACGGGGAGCTGGGTATCCAGGGAAGGGCCTGCGGCGCATATTGCCGCCTCCCGTACCGGGGGGAACGGCCCGTTCTGTTTTTCCGCCGCAGCAAGGTTCCGGATGATGTTGGAAAACCAGCGGGTCCCAAAATACGCCTGCACCGAATAATCCGCCTGAACCTTTTTGACGGCGTCCTCTATGGCGCCTGCGGCGGCGCTGAAATGCACCGTGTCATCTTCAATCCGGGTGCGCAGGGGAAGGGTGCGGAGTCCCGCGGAAACAAGCGGCTGATAATTTTCCAGAATATACCCTTCAAGCTCCGCTTCTGCGCTGTCCACCATCAGGTGAAACCGCTTGTCCCGCAGTATGTTGACATAATCCCTGAAGCAAAAAAGTTCGGCAAGGGCGTTGATATCGTACTCAACGGCCAATACATGACTCACGTCCTCACGCTGCAGGATCGCCTCTGCGGTAAAGCCGCCCCCCAGTCCAAGGATGATAATAAAGCCCTCTCCGTTAAGGGTGGAAATGAGCCGTTCCGCTTCCCTGCGGGGATCAACCATCGAATGCAGGGGATGGGCGGCCCCCGAACTGTCCACCAGGGCGGGGATCGTTTCGGCGGAGCGGGACTCAAGAAATTTATACCGGTTAAGGGTAGTCACCGCCGACGAGAGCCGGGAGCAGAGCCCGGGGTTTTGTGACGAAAGGGCAAGCAGATTTCGCTCAAAAAAGTACTGCCTATCCATGCTGCGCCCCGTTCAGGTTAAGGCGGTGAAGGGCAGCCTGTATATCTATGGCGGCGGCGTTCCTGCTGCCTGAGAAAAGCAGGGGGGATAATTCCGCACTCAGGGCGCCGCTAAGGGTACGGTCAGCCAGCGCGCTATCCAGTATTTTTACGGCTGCTTCCGGCGAAAACGGCGGGGCCGGAACAGAAGTAAACGGGTTTTCAAAAAGCTGCTCTTTCGCCGGGTCTGCCGCGGGAAGTTCCGCTTTTTTAAGCGCCGCAAATACCGGGTTGTTCTTTCCCAGCGAAAAAATTCTATCCGGCCAATTTTTAAGCTGTTCATTAAACCAGGCGGCGTATATGCGGTGGCTTCCCCCTGCGTTGATTTCCCCTGCGCGGACAAAGCTTTGGGAATAAAAAGGGTTAAGGCGAAACGCAGTGTCACGGAGGAGAGGATCAAATCCGTAGGGCCGGGCATGGGTACGGATATCATGTACCGCAAGATCCATGCCGGTAATAAAAATTTTGCCCCGGCTTAACAAAAGGGCAAGATCCAGGGCAGAAGCGGTAACGGTGCCCCGCTGGGGAAGGCGCACCGAAGGAATCCCCAGGCCCTTTAGAACAAGGCTTTGCCAGAGGCTGCCGTCGTTCATAACGAGAAAAGGCAAACGCGAACACTGTGAGGGGAGGGCGGCGCAAAAATTAACGGCAAGGGCCGGCTTCTTTACGGGGGCCGTGCAAAAATATTCATTTTTGCTGCGGAAACATTCATTAAGGTGGAGGAGCGCCCAGGGGCCGCCGTCGGTACTGATAACAACATCGCTTGCAATACCAGCTGACGAGAGCGCGGCAACAGCGGAGGAAGCGGCAATGATAAAAACATCATTTTTTACCGGCGTGAGTACCGGGAGGGCTTTTTCAAGGCCCGGACCGGAGCCGGCAATGATCACGGGCTTTTCAAACGGGGCCGGGGATAAAAACGAACGCGGCAGGCTGATGTTTTTAAAAAAATTTTTAAGCCACCGTCTGCCGAAATTTCCTGCGGTACGCGCATTGGCATCCGCACGGCGTATAAAGGCCGCCGCTTCGCAGAGGAGCAGACGGTATGCTTCACCGTATGCCTTAAGGCTGGGCCGCCATTCAATAATTTGTACCGATTGCGCTTCAATATCGGGAATGTTGCGTTCCAGAAATTCCTGGAGGCCGGATGATGAACCGGGGAACCACGAGGGGACCCCTTGCGAAAGCTGCACGGCAGCGGGATCGGCGGAAAAAATTGTATCCGTATGGAGGGCAATGATTTTTGCGCCGGGAAAACGCCGCTTTAAAACGGGAATAAGATATCCGGTTCCCGGTTCAATCAGGATAAAATATTCGATACCGGAACGGATTTTGAGGGCTTCGATATACCGTTCCGCTTCAAGAGCGGGATTGTAATGGGAATGAAGCTGTGCAGCAGGCATCTTACATATACGGCGAAAGCAGGGCAAGGGCTTTTTCAGGGCTGTCTGAGCTAAAGTGAAAAAGAGTTTTGATGTTAAGGCTGTGCAAAAGACAGTGCGCCAGCAATTCCCGGTCTTCATTTTCGGGAAGAAGGATCAGGGCTTTTCCTGAATCAAGGGGAACGGCAGCCCCGATGTATGCAACAGCGCCGGCAATTTTTAGTGAATACGTTTCAAGAACAAGCGCCTGGAAACCGGGGTTATTCAGATGGTATTCAATTATGGCGCTCTCCGCCGGAAGTACCGTTGCTGTGCGATTATTAACACTGGCTTTGCTTAAAAGCCCCATTTACACGAGTCCCAATTCCTTGAAAAGCTTCTTGTAGGTGTCAAAATATTCAGATTTGGCAAACTCTTCGATTTTGTCATCCGGAAGAGATTCGAGGAGCTGATCCATATAGGAAAGAACGGTTTTCAATTCCTGTTTGATACCGGAAGGAATATCCAGCGCCTCATCGGCGGCAGTTTCCTCATCCGCTTCTTCATCTTCGGTAAGGATTTCAGCGGCGGTATCCTGGCTTTCCGGTGCGGCAAGGCTTTCGGTGAATTCTTCTTCAAGATCATCATCAAAAGGAACCGGGGAATCGTCGGCTTCAACGACAAACCCTTCGGGAATTACCTGGGCAAAACTGTCGTCCTCACTTTCTGCGGTACTGTCTTCTACATCACCGGGAACAGGAAGTTCCGGTTCATCTTCATCCAGATTGATGGAAATGTCTTCAAGGGACGGTTCCTCCACGGGATTTTCGGTAATGTCAAGGGAAAGATCCGGTTCATCAATCACCGCATCGGAGAGATCCAGCGTGGTATCATCAAGGGTAAAATCATCGAGCGTTTCGGTTTCGCTCAGGTCGATGGAAATTTCGTCATCGGCAGTTTCTGCATCAGGTTCTTCGGAAATTTCAAGTTCAGCTTCTTCAGACAAAGGCTCTTCGGAAATTTCAAGTTCAGCCTCTTCAGACACAGGCTCTTCGAGCGAAATTTCTTCAGTGAAAGTTTCTTCAATCGCAGGTTCTTCAAACGAAATTTCTTCAGTTAAAGTTTCTTCAGGCACAGGTTCTGCAATCGCAGGCTCTTCAAACGAAATGTCTTCGTCCGGAACCGGCTCAGAGGCCAGGGGATCTTCTTCGAGATAGCTTGTGTCCTCGGGAGCGGGCGTCAAAGGTTCTGCCCCTTCGGTTCTGAGCAGCTGCAGTTCTTCTGAATCCTTCGTCTCGTCTATCGTCAATTCGTCTATTTCTTCGTCAACAGGGGAGAGTTCAAGGTTGATATCGAATTCATCTGTTCCGGATAATTGATCTTCCAGAGAATTTTCACCGCCCAGCTCAACAAGGTCCAATTGTTCGTCAAGCACCGGGACAGGCTCTTCTGCCGTTATTTCTGTTTCGAGGGGGATAATATCTTCCTGATCGGCAATGTCATTTTCCGGTTGAACGGGAGCAGGGCTGTCATCCAGTACCAAGGCGGAAAAATCATCCGAAAGATCTTCGGTGGCGTCTGCGCCTGCTTCTTCGGTAAAGTCGGCGGTATTAAGGATATTGTCAAGCTCGTCACCGGTAAGGGAGATTTTTTCATCATCTTCCTCATCAAAAAATCCGCTCTTTTGCGCTCCCGGTTTTTCTTCGGCAGGGCCTTCGCCGCGGATAGTGGAAAATTCTTTTTTAAGGGTGGAAAGTTCAGACCGTATGGAAGAAAGTTCATCGGCAATTTTCATCAGGAGCCTGGTAGAAAGATCCTCCTGCGGGGCGCTTTTTTCCGGCGCCGCAGTAACGCTGCCTGCGCTTTCAAGATCGGGAGCGTCAAAATCGGCAAGGGGATTTTCGCCGTCGTCTCCAAGAAACTCTGTCATGGAAACTTCGGTAAAGCCGCTTTCTGCTTCGGAAACATCATCATCTTCGCCGGCGCTGTCTTCCGGTATGGAAAGATCATCAAAATCAAGGACTTCCCCGTCGGCGCTGTCGTCACTCGCCGTGATATCATCCAAAATACCGATGCTGTCGTCGATAGCCGTGATATCATCATCTGTTATATCGGCGACCGGTTCAGCGTCATCCGTACCGGCGCTCTCCGCGGGAAGGTCAAAATCCGGAATTTCCAGCGGCTCATCTCCGAAACCGGCGTCGAAATCGGGAAGATCATCGATATCATCCGGCATGGATGATTCGACAGAATCCTGACCCTCGGCGGCTGCGGAGGACAGATCCTGAGGTTCACTTTTTACCCAGACCCCGTACTCATCCAATTCATCGGTGGATCCAATCGTACTGCGATCAGAGTAAATCGAAGGTTTTTTTTCGCTTGCCATGAACCGCTCCCACTTAATTAACACCTATTGTTGCTGCCGCGCCATTCACACAGCGCTTCATCACAATATATAACATTAAAAACATTATATATCATCTAATTATCGGCAAAAATACGGATTCAAAGTAGTTTTTTTATAAAAACCTAAACCCACATTATATATGGTAGCCCAGTGTTTTTCTCATTGTCAATATGGACCCGGTTGAGGTGC